>NZ_JAUBRJ010000008.1:75575-163653 GCF_036701805.1 Microcoleus sp. N3A4 | reverse complement strand
ATTGTGGATATTCTTTAAGATTTACGGGTGGCGACGCACCTTACAGATACTGTTGCATGAGTTTTGAGAATTAGTATAAAAATGTCCTCACCGTCTGGGCGGTTGCTACAGCATATTCCATGTATTATGCGGTACACACAAGAAGAGAGATCGCCCGTGTAAGGTGCGTCGCCCACGGGGGATCTGCAAGTTTTATCAAATATGAAGCAGATCCGCACCCTACTTATTAACACCACATAATTAAGGCGGATACTGTACTTCATGAACCACCGAATATGCTGTATATAGCCTTTCTCAAAAAGATGAGGTATGACTGAGAGCTTACATAACCAGCCAGACTAAGAGGGCCCAAGCCCAACAACGTACCTCATCTTTCGCTCGAACCGCTATATCTAATTTAAAACCGGGTTTCTGTAGTTGTTAATAGTCATGGAGGCACGGGTTGTCTAGAAACCCGGTTTCTGAGCGGGTGGCTGCTTGCCAAAGCTATGATTTAGAGTAGAAACGGGGTTTTTGAGGTAAAGTGCGTCGGGGACTGGTTAATTGTTAATTATCGATCGAGCGAGTTCTAGGAGCAGGCGCTGTTCGGCGCGGGCGATCGTCCTGCAAGTTTGTTCTACAGCATCGACATTGACTGAAATAGACGAAATCCCCCACCGCACGAAGGATTCAACTGTCTCGGGATACAATGCTGGAGCGTCGCCGCAGATCGAGCAAGGAATGCCCGCGGCCCGGGCCTGAAGGATTAATTGTTCGATCGCCTTCATTACTGCTCGATCGCGCCCGTTAAAACCACCTGCTACCTGTTCGGAGTTGCGGTGAATGCCTAACAGAAATTGAGTGAAATCGTTGGTGCCGATGGCAATTCCTTGAATTCCTGCTTTTACGTAATCTGGCAATAAAAATAACACCGAAGGAACTTCCGCCATAATCCACAGTTGAAACTCCGCAGGCCGCTTTTTCCAAATAGTTTCTAAGCGCTGGCGACAGTAGATAAACTCCTCAACTGAGCGCACGAAAGGCAAAATTAAATTGACATTTGTATGGCCTGACTCGCAGACTTTTTTAAGTACGCACAGTTCCCAATCAAATAATTCCGGTTCAAAGCTATAACTGAAACTGCCGTGAGCGCCTGATTCGCGCAAATCGAGAGAGCGATAAAATATCGGTCGCGGCCAAACTGCAGCAGCAAATAAACTGAGGCAATCCGCCATGCGCGAGACAAATTCCGATTCGCGACCGTCTTGCAGCCAAACTTTGGGGTTTTGACAGTCCAACGCTTCCAATGCCATTAATTCCGATCGCAGCAATCCGATGCCGTCTATTGGCAGATTTTTGAGGCGGTCGATCGAACTTGTTTGGCTGACATTAACTAGCAGTTGAGTCGCCGTTGGTGATCCCCAAACATATTCGGCAGACTCAGACCGTCGAGATTTAGGCCCGGAATTGGACGATCGCTCTGAGGTTGAAAATTGGTGGTTGGCTATTGACATTTTTGCTGCAGCACTGTAACTATCTGCATTTTTTTCTGTTTCCCGAAGTCGGCCGCTGTCTGCTGTCTCGATCGCATCCTGGTGGGCGAGGGCAAAAACTTCTCCGCTATCGCCGTCTACCAACACCGAATCGCCCGAGGCGATCGCCCGAGTGGCCCCGGCAACTCCCACAACGGCGGGAATCCCCAATTCTCTCGCTAAAATGGCGCCGTGGCCTGTTAAGCCTCCTTGTTCCGCAACTACCCCAGCAGCAATTTTCAGCCAAGGCAGCCAATTCGGCTCAATAGTCCGGGCTACCAAAATGCCTCCGGCTAAGAATTCTGCGTTTTCTGGGTGGGAATTACTCATAACTTGGGCAATTGCTTCGGCTTTTCCTGATGCTGCAGCCAAACCTCTTAGTATCGCAGGATTTCTGGCTGGGGCGATCGAGTTTGGGTTCGGGAGGGCGATCGGATTTTCCCGTACCGACGCGATTTTTTCCCCTTTCAAAAGACGAATTTGAGTGAAATAAAACTGCGGTTCGCCGCTGTTTGCTGTCTGGTCGATCGTCCACTCCAAGATTAAATCCGAGTCAAATTCTGCGATCGCTTTTCTGCTCAATTCAATGATTTTTTGCAGTTGCGATTCGTCTAAAACATATTCAGTTTGTGTTTTCTCTTCCAGGGCCAAAACTTCCACGCAACTGCCAGGAAAATCAGGAATTAGAAATGCAGGCTCGGGAATTGGGAAAGCAGCCCAATTGCCAGTCTGTGGTTTTTTTTTCGGTTCTCCCTCGCCAGCTTTGAGATTATAGGCTAATGTTTTGTAACCGAGTCGCTGGAATTTAACCGCGCCTGTTTCCGGCTGCACTTGATAGTAATCGGGGATGATTTCTCCCCTAGCGAGGGACATTCCCAAACCGTAGGTGGCTTGGATTTCCCACGGTGCGCCCGCGTTAGTTTTTACCTCGCCCGAGGCGATCGCTCCTTGAAGCGGCTGCACCAAAACTGCGGGATTGATTTGCTGTACCTGCAGGCCGCACCGCTGCCAGTAAAATAGACTTCGGGCTCTGAACAGTTCTGCCCAAGCTCGTTTGAGTCCGGCCCCAATTGCTTCTGGTTCTGCCCGTACTGCCTGAGATTCCAGGATTCCGGCTGTTTTCGGGTTCCAGGAAGTCAGGGAAGGGCGAAAAATTAAGGCTTTGGAGTCTGAGTTGAGTTGACAAACAGCAGACTCTAGGGTGGAGAGCAGTGAATCTGGCAGTTTACCGGCGAGGATTTGGTGGCGGATGCTGCGGGCGATCGATTGTAGTTGTCTGGGTTCATCGACATTCAAGTGCAGGGAAGAGTGCGGCCAGTCAGCAAACAGCGGTTCTAGGCAGTCGATCGACTCTAAAAACTGCCAGAATGTGGTAGCCGGCACGACAAAACCCGGTACAACGGGATGATTTTTCTGGAGCAAATAGCTCAAGTAAAATGCTTTTTCTCCCACTGCATCTCGGTCTGAAGGTTGAATTTTGTCTAACCAGTAGAGGTTTTTCACGCTGCGAGCCTGTCCGTGGAAACAGATTGAATGTGATAGTTTTTCCCATTAATCACTTACCACAATTTTAGGATGAACAAGCGACAATGGACGGGATTAGTCAAATCTTTTCTCAATTTATTTCTTAAGTCTAACTGCCCTCTTTGTCAGCGACCGGCCGCCGGAGAGTTTTGTCCGTACTGTCACAAGCAACTTCAGCGATGTCAGTTAGCAGATCCCGGTCGATTTTGGCATTCACAGCAGCGTGTTTTTGTGTGGGGTGAGTACGGCGGGGCTCTCAAACGGGCGATCGCTGCTTTGAAATATGACGGCAATCCGCAATTAGCCAAACCTCTCGGCGGCTGGCTGGCCGAAGCTTGGTTGAGTTTTCCCGAATTAGCTACAGACAATTTAACAGTTGTACCGATTCCCATGCACCAAGAAAAGCTCAAAGAGCGCGGTTTTAACCAGGCGGAACTTTTGGCTGAAAGTTTTTGCGAGCTGACTGGTTTGCCTTTGCAGCGGCACGGTTTGGATCGGGTGAAAAATACTCAGCCTTTATTCGCTCTGACAGCACAGCAGCGGCAAGCGGAAATGGAAAATGCTTTAATTTTGGGGAAAGATTTTCGCCGCAGGCTCCCGCGCGATCGAGTGCTGTTAGTTGATGATATTTACACTAGCGGTATTACGGTTAAGTCGGCAACTAAAATATTGAAACAGTCGGGAATTTCGGTTTATGGAACTGTGGCACTTGCAACTCCGAATAAGATTAATCGGTAAGCTGTGACTGGCTTTAATTTTAAACAGGTTTGTAGTGAGGACTAAAGTCATCGCTACAAACTTATAATATCAATTCCGGCTGCGCCGGAATGACATAGAGGACACGGCAGTGCCGTTTCTTGCGCGCCAGATTAATTGTAGGGACTTAGGCACTGCCGTGTCCCGATCTCGGGTAATATTAATTCCGATGCAACCGGAATTGTTATAACAAGATTTTTTGGGAATAAATAACGAACAGCGAAGACGCGAAGTCCGCGAAGGAAGAGAAAGAAGAGAGAGAGTTTAGGCGGAAAGTGGGAATTGGTTGCTGATGTTCCACCGGCTGCCGTCGTGAAGCAGCAAAGTTAATGTTGAAGCGGTAAACTGAAAGTGGAGCGATCGATCTTTAAATTCCAACCAAGCAGCATCAAAATTTGGCTCGGTTAAATCGCTAAATGCTACTGTCATGTGCGGTACAAATGGGCGAAGTGGAGAACGCCGATCGACAATTCCGAAATTTGCTTCGATATAACTCATCAAATCTTTTTGAATTTCCAGCAATGCCGGCGATTTGACAACATCAACGTAAATGACGCGGGGGGCGAAAGCAGCAAAACCGGAGAGAGTAACGGGAATTGACAGCCGGTTTGCAGAAAACTGGTTCAAACTTTCCTCTAATTTGGGAACATCGTCTGCTAAGCATTCAAAAGGAGGTAGCAGGGTGACGTGCGGCGGCGAATTCAAAGCACGGCTGCTGTTGTAGTGTTCCGCAAAATATAGTTTAATCTCAGTAATGTGCTGTTCAATATCGTCCGGCGGCACTAAAGCAATAAAAAATCGCTGTTTTGACTGGTTCATAGGATAACATCGCAGTGAGGAAGAAATGGCGGAGTATGGAAAATCGAGTATTTACTCAAGGCTTGTACCAAAAACTCCATTCCCAATCTACAATCCAAAATCCAAAATCTAAAATCTAAAATTTAAAATGCCTTGGTTTGTCAAAATTGAGCAAGGAATTGTCGAAAAGCCTGTCTTTGACCAATACGTGCCAGCTCACAGAGCTTATGTCCGAGAGTTGATTTCTAAAGGACACCGAGCGAAAACTGGCTACTGGGCGCGGCGGGGCGGCGGTATGTTGCTGTTTGAGGCGGGTTCGATGGATGAGGCGAAGGCGATCGTCGCTGAAGACCCGCTGGTGAAGAACGGTTGCGTTATTTATGAAATTTATCACTGGTGTGTGGTTGAAGAATAAATAACTGTGTTATACTCACAAATGAACTGGACCCACGCGATTCCAACGCCCAAATCTTGTCAGGACCGGAAGGTAGCAGCAACACGGGATGCTTGTAATAGGCGTGGTCTCCGGTTCACCCTGTTTTATGAGGTGTAGTTCCTATGCCTGGTTTCGGAGATATTTTACAGAAAGCAGTGTACCTTGGTGTCGGGCTAGCTTCCTATGCTGGTGAAAAAGCTGGCAGCAAGTTAACTGAATTACGCACTGAAGCCCAAAAGCTAGCAGATGAATTAGTCAAGCGTGGCGAGATGTCAACGGAAGAAGCTCGTCGCTTTGTTGACGATATGGTACAACAGGCTCAGCAGCAGCCCCCTGTAGCATCGGCTGGGAACGAAAAACCCGCTGAACCTCGGCGGATTGAAATTGTTTCTGAGGAAGAAGATGTTTCGGCAAAAGATGCTAAAGAAACCAGCGGCGTAGACAAGCTCCGCGAACAGGTGCAGAATTTACAAGACGAATTGCGGCGGCTGAAGCTGGATTGAGCTAGAAAAAGCTCGCTGAGCAAAGCACGAAGGGAACTCAGGATAATAGTCTTGAGTTCCCTTTTTGAATATCTGTCCTGTTAAACTTGACCGGATATTCGGCAATAGGTAATAGAATTGAAAGTAGGTGCGATCGCTTCGCATGAGGCTGGCTCCACCTATGTGTAAAATATTTTGCAATAGCAAGCTCTCAAATTCATGGAAGATTGGTCTAAAGATTTTTTTGGAGTAATGGAAAATGCTGTTTCTGAAGTAGAGCATTTTTTCAGCGAAATGGGCGAAGAGTTTGTCGAAATGCTGGACGTTTTGGCAAAAATGTCGGAAGACTTTACAGAACAAGTACAAAATAATCTGATTAACGACATTGACGGTTATTTCAATGAATTTGACGGTTTATTTAATGAATTTCTCGAACCGATAATTGAAATTTGCCGGGACTTTGACCCGGAGTTTGATGAGATAGATTTGTCAATGGTGACTTATGTAGACCCTTCGCCGACGCAGCAGCCGGCTTGTCGCGGTTGTAGCAACTATCACGGTCAAGTTTACGGAGGAAATTTGTTGGTTTGTGCGATGCACCCTACTGGTGTGGAATCGGAGAGTTGCGCTGATTGGGAAGCTGACAGCGATATGAATTTTTAATGTCGGAGTTGAGTTTTTGAGGGGTTAATTGTTTATGGTAACGTCAATTCAGTCTCCGTCAAAGATTTCTCTCGAAGAGTTTCTGCTGCTTCCAGAAACTAAGCCGGCTAGCGAGTATGTTGACGGTCAAATTTATCAAAAAGCTATGCCGCAAGGAAAACACAGCACGTTGCAAATCAAATTTTCATCAGCTATTAATCAAGTTGGTAAACCGCAAAAGTTAGCTTTTGCTTTTCCTGAATTGCGCTGCACTTTTGGGGGAGGTGCTGTTGTTCCCGATTTAGCAGTATTTGAGTGGTCGCGCATTCCTCTGAATTCTCAGGGAGAAATTGAAAATAGGTTTGAAATTGTGCCGGATTGGACAATTGAGATTTTATCGCCGGATCAAAATCCAACTCGGGTCATTAATAATATTTTGTTTTGCTTAAATCACAATGCTAAACTGGGTTGGTTGATTGACCCGGCAGAAAAATTAGTTCTGGTTTTTAAACCGCAGCAGCAACCAGAGGCGAAGGAGAATCAGGATATTTTACCTGTGCTCGATGTGCTGTCAGGTTTGCAAATGTCGGCGGATGATTTGTTTGGGTTGTTAAGTTTTAATTAGAAATGAGTTACAGTTGAGTATAGGGAATATTGCATCTAACGGCATTTAAAGGTGAATCGCTCAACGGCTAATAATTCGCAATTTGGGTTTCCGAAAATGCCGCCATCGCTGCAATTACGACAGTATCAGCGAGTGGCGGTTGCTAATTGGTTTGCGAATCAGGGACGCGGTACGCTGAAGATGGCGACGGGTAGCGGCAAGACGATTACTGCGCTGGCGATCGCCACTGAATTATACAATAAAATTAACCTGCAAGTCCTGCTCGTAATTTGCCCTTACTGCCACCTGGTGAATCAGTGGGCGCGCGAATCGGAGAAATTTGGTTTAAAACCTATTTTGGCTTTTGATAGCGCCCGCAGTTGGCAGAATAAGCTGGCTGCGGGTTTGTATGAAGTGCGATCGGGCGAGCGGCTGTTTCTGACGATTATCACTACTAATGCTACCTTAATGGGAGATAGTTTGCGATCGCAACTGCGCTATTTCCCAGAAAAAACCCTGATTATTGGAGACGAAGTTCACAACTTAGGCGCGCCCCGTTTAGGACAAAGTTTGCCGCGCAATATTGGACTGCGGCTCGCCCTTTCCGCCACCCCAGAAAGGCATTTCGACGAACAGGGAACCGAAGCTATTTTAGATTATTTCGGCCCAGTGTTGCAGCCGGAACTCACCTTAGCCGACGCCATCCGCCAAAAAGCATTAGTACATTATTTATACTATCCAATTTTAGTAGAATTGACCGAATCCGAAACCCGCAAATATTCCCGCTTAACTCAAAAGATTGGCTGGGCGCTTTGGGGCGATGAAAAAGTAGAAGAGAACGATGCTTTAACGACTTTATTAATGCAGCGAGCTAGGTTAATTGGAGCGGCGGCTAATAAATTAACAGCTTTGCGAGAATTAATGATCCACCGTCTCGACACAAGCCATACTTTATTTTACTGCGGCGACGGTGCGATCGAAGGAGGTGCGCGCCGAAATAACAACCGCCAACTAACAGAAACCGCGAAGTTATTGGGTTCAGAATTAGGCTACCGAGTTAATACTTATACGGCGGCAACTCCTTTAGCAGAAAGAGAACGATTGCGCCAGCAATTTGAGAGTGGAGAATTGCAAGGTTTGGTAGCAATTCGGTGTTTGGATGAAGGCGTTGATATTCCGGCAATTCGAAATGCTGTAATTTTAGCAAGCAGCAGCAATCCGCGCCAGTTTATTCAGCGCCGGGGACGCATTTTGCGGCCGCATCCGGGGAAGGAAAGGGCAACTTTATTTGACATGATAGTTTTGCCTCCAGATTTGGGTCGTGAAACCTTAGAAGTCGAGCGCAATTTGCTGCGAAAAGAGTTGAAGCGGTTCTTGGAATTTGCCGATTTAGCCGACAATGCTGGAGAAGCCAGGGTGAAATTGCTGCAAATTCAGAGACGGTACGGGCTATTAGATATTTGACATTTATTAAGGTTCGGTTTATGTTTGAGAATATAGAATTATTCGATCGCAGTTTGAGTTGCTAGTTTTAAACTTACGCAACTGGCACACTGAAATCCAATTGTAGGGTGCGTCAGACGAAGTTATAGAGCGATTATTCAGGCTTTTGGTTCTGACGCACCTTACTCTATATGTCAGTTGCGTAAGTCCTATAATTTTTAAATTTTGCGAAAAGATGTGAGGTAAAATTTGATGGAAAATTTGATGGAAAATTTGATAGAAAATCCGAGCGCGACATTTAGATACGGAAACAGCGCAACTCCGACAATAGCAACAGAAATTTTAGCAGAAAAGCGTTCTGCTTATCAAACTCATCAGGAATTGAGCGACGTACAGCAACCAATTACTAGCGCGCCGCCCGAAGTCCGACAAATTATCGAGCGGGTATTGGAACTTGAAAAAGATAAATTGTACATGAGGGCTCCCCGCTATATTAGCGATGACATTTTGAAAATTATTAAGGAAGCAATTGTATGAAGTTAATTTCTATTACTCTCTGCAATTTTCGGCAATTTTACGGCAAAACTCCCGAAATTAAGCTGGCTTGGGGCGAGCTTAATATTACAGTAATTCACGGTAATAACGGTGCTGGAAAAACTGCCTTGATGAATGCCTTTACGTGGGGACTTTACGGAAATCTGAGCGCGGGTTTTACGGAAGAACAATCAGTAAATAAACGCGCTATTGCGGAAGCAAAACTGGGCAAACGAGTACCTTGTTGGGTGGAAATCGTGTTTGAACACGACAGCAAGCGCTACCAAGTAAGGCGCAGTTGCCATGCTTACAAAAGTCAAAATAGTGTCGAACACAGCAAAGGCGAATTGTTTATGCAGGTAGCAAAAGATGACGGCCGCTGGATGCTACCGCCCCAGCATCCTGATGATATTATCGGACGAATTTTGCCGGAAAGTTTGCATCAATATTTCTTTTTTGACGGGGAGCGAATCGAGCAAATTGTCCGCCACGATAAGAAAGCAGAAATTGCTGAAGCTACTAAGGAATTGCTGGGAGTAGAGGTGCTGAATCGCTCGATTAGACATTTGGGAGATGCCAGAAAGTCTCTAGAAACAGATTTAAGAATGATTGGCAGTTCCGAAATTAAGAAACTTTTGAAAGAGAAGCAAAAATCTCAAAAAGAGGCAGAACAATTTTTGCAAAGGAAAATAGAAATTGAGCAAGAATTGATTCATCAAGGCGAGTTAAGAAAAGTAGTTAACGGTGATTTGCTGCTACTGGGCGGTGCCGCCGAATTGCAAAATTTGCGAGACGAATTGGAAAAGCAGCGCCATTTATTTAAGCAACAAATTTCACAAGCTACAGATGCTCTAAAACGCTCAATATCTATGCGCGGTTACGCGGTATTTCTGTCAGATGCGGCGGCTGAATTTGAAGTTATTGTCGGGGGTTTACGAGAATGTGGCTCGTTGCTTTCGGGGATTCAGCGGCCGTTTTTGGAAGAGTTATTAGCGCAGCAGCGGTGTCTCTGCGGTGCGGAATTAGTGGAGGGTTCTGAAGCTCGCCAACAGGTTAGCGGTTGGATGGATAAGGCGGGTGTTGGCGATGTGGAAGAAACAACTATTCGGATTAGCGATCGGGTAAATGAAATTGATAGGCAAGTAGCTGATTTTTGGGAGGAAATTGACCGACAGCAAGGCAATATCAGCCGCGACAGAACCGAACTTTCTCGGGTGGAAAATCAGCTAGACGATATTCACAACAAGCTGCGAAATTTTCCTGACGGCGATGTCAGCCGCTTGCAAAAGCGCTTGGATGAAATTGAGGCAAAAATTGGCGATTTGCACCGGGAAACAGGCTCTAACCAGCAGCAGATTGAGAGTTTGAATGTGCAGGTGTCGGCTTTGGACAAGCAAATCGACAAGCAGCAACTGAACGAGCAAAGGCAAGTATTAGCCCAGCGCCGGATTGCTGCGACTCAGGATGCGATCGATCGCCTAACTGAAGTGCGATCGCGCTTAGAAAAACAGTTTTGTTCTCAGTTAGAAAAGCGGGTACAAGATATTTTCAGTCAAATTTCGTTTACTCCTTATATACCCAAATTGAGCGATAAATACGAACTGACGCTAGTAGAAAATACGTCTGGGAAAGAATCTTTGGTTGCCGCTTCTACAGGAGAAAATCAAATTCTCAGTTTGTCGTTTATAGGCGGAATTATTGACGGCGTGCGGGAGTGGAGTCAAAAGAATACTTTGATGGGCCCGGATAGCAGTACGTTTCCAATTGTGATGGATTCTCCATTTGGCAGTTTGGACGAGATTTATCGCAAGCAAATCGCGAACAAGCTGCCAAAGTTGGCGAATCAATTGGTAGTTTTGGTAACAAAAACTCAGTGGCGCGGAGAAGTTGCTCAAGAGATGGAAAGTTCTATTGGTAGGGAATACGTGCTGGTGTACAATTCTCCGAAAGCTGATTGCGAAGAAGATGCGATCGAACTTGGCGGGACGCGCTATTCTTTAGTTAAGCGCAGTCCAAATGAATTTGAATATACGGAAATTGTAGAGGTGGATTATGACTTCTAATTCGGCAATTACGCAGGTTTTGGAAACGGATATTTGGGTGAAGGCGACGTGGGAAGAGTTTCTGAATTTTGCTGAGGATTCAGCATGGGAAAAGGGCAAGTTTTATTACTATCAAGAACACATGAGGGTAGAACTGTCACCAGTAGTGCCATTGCACGGGTGTCAAAATTCGCTCGTTTCCTATGTAATTATTCTTTTTGCCACCTTAAGAAATATCCGAGTAGTTCAGTTTACTAATACCAGTTTTCGCAAAGCAGGTATTGGCGAGTTTCAACCTGATTTGGCTTACTATATCGGTTCAGATTTAAAAGTGCCTCCTGATGACAGCAATTCAACTGTTGATTTGAATGAATACGATCCGCCTAATTTGGTAATAGAAATTGGGGCATCTTCTTTTAACGATGATTTAGGCAGTAAGCGGTTGCTTTACGAAAATGCAGGAATAGGTGAATATTGGGTGGATCGTGCAAACACGCGGGAGGTTTTTGCATTTGCGATTAATAACGGAGGTAGCGGGAGAATTAAAGAGTCGCGGGTTTTACCGGGGCTGGAAATCCGGTTGGTTGAGGAAGCTTTGAATCGGAGTCAAACGCAAGATGATGGGGAAATTAATCGCTGGTTGATTCAAACTTTTAGTCAAGGTTGAAGGGAGTTTGACGTGAAAAAAGAGTATCATAAGTTGGTGCGCGATCGCATTCCTGAAATTATTCGCCAAAGCGGGAATGAATGCGAGGTTGTAATTTTGTCGGATGCAGAATACCGTCAAGCTTTGCGGCAGAAATTGATTGAGGAAGCGGGGGAAGCGGCGGAGGCCCACGAGGAAGATTTAGTGGCGGAATTGGCGGATTTGTATGAGGTGATAGATGCGGTGATGGCGAGTTTTGGCATTTCGGGCGATCGACTTTTGGCGGAACAAATGAAGCGGCGGGAAGCAAGAGGAGGTTTTGCACAAAAAATTATGTTGTTGCGGACATTCTGAAAATTATCTGCGTTAATCTGTGTTTATCTGCCTCTAATCTGCGGTTACTCTATCAATCAAATTACTCAGTTAAAAATTACATATTAATCCCAATGGCTGCTAACAAAATTAGAATTGCTAAAGATAAAGCGGAGTTAGTCAAATCATTAACTTTATCGGATAACAACACTGGCCCTTTCCAGACTTACGCCGATGTCATCGCTTTCGCCGCATCTTTGGGAAAACAGCGAAAAAAACGATCGCCTTTGGGGGAAATTTCTAAACGAGAACCGGGTGCGATAGATGTTGATATCTTTGTATCGAGGGGTTACGATATGGCGATTAAATTAATTGCGATCGCCGAAACCAAAAATCCTCAAATTCTCTCCCATCTCGACGAAAAATTGGAAGCAGAACGCTTGCAAATTTTTGAAGAATATGCTAATGGCGGACTGGAAATATTGCGAGAAGAGTTGCGGGGTGCGGCGGATTATACCGATCGCCTGTTGTTGGTTTTGATTTCAGAAAGAGACAACCAAAATCGGTCAAATGAAGAATTTGATTTAAGCAAGTTTTTATTTTAATAGGTTCCCAATGAAGCACATTCCGAAAGATATAATCAAGAGATGCTTAAAGGCATCTGCAAAATTTCTTGCTTACAGTTACTCAGGATTTATTATCTGCTATTTCCTTCTCAAACTAATCTTTTGGGATCGACTGTGGATTATTGCCTTAATTAGCACTTTTAGCCCCTTAATTTTCTTCCCAACTTTCTTGCTTCCCATCGTCGGATTGTTAATTATCAAAAAAAGATGGTTCACTATTATTTCTGCGATCGCCTGCATTATCCTAATAAGTTGGCTGCACGTCAAATACTTTTCTCCCGCACCCATCAACATCACAAATTCGCAGCCCAGCATCAAAATTTTATCCCATAACCTCAGTTGGTATAAAACTCAGTCACCTACTTTACTAAAACTGATTCACCAGCAAAAACCCGATATTATCTTTTTACAAGAAATCGTTAAGAAACATACCGAAAGAGCTTTCACCTGGTTAAAAGCAGACTACCCCTATCAAATTGGAACTCACCCTGTAGGAATTCTCAGTAAATACCCAATTGTATCCAGCGAAATACTGCACTTAGCCGACCATCCAGAAACGCAGCAGCGGGCAATTATTAAATTTAACGAACAAGAAGTAGTGATTTATAATATGCAAGCTACCGGGCCGTGGTTGAGCAGAGTTAAAAAATTGCGTTTTCTCAAAATTCCAGTTTACAAATATGACAAACGATCGCCTGAAATTCAAGACTTAGTGCAGCGAGTTGAGCGAGAAACTCTGCCAGTAATTGTCGCGGGGGATTTTAATATGACAGACGAAACTCAAGACTATGACAGGGTGCAGAAAGTCATGCAAGATTCTTTCCGAAAATCGGGATGGGGGTTTGGTTTTACCTGGCCTCACGGTTGGGAACTTAAATTCTTGGTAAAAAACTCGAATTGGAAATTAAACTATCCCCTTTGCCGGATTGATTATATTTGGTATTCAAAGCATTGGGGTGCTAAAT
Source organism: Microcoleus sp. N3A4 (assembly GCF_036701805.1). Taxonomy (NCBI): domain Bacteria; kingdom Bacillati; phylum Cyanobacteriota; class Cyanophyceae; order Oscillatoriales; family Microcoleaceae; genus Microcoleus; species Microcoleus sp. N3A4. The sequence goes on along the minus strand of NZ_JAUBRJ010000008.1, from coordinate 150,332 downwards.
CGAGTTCGGTTTTGGAGGCAACCGAGTCCGATCATTTGCCTGTAGGAGCCGAACTTATTTTGTTAAAAGAAGCCAGATTGTGAGAATTGGTCTATACTATTAAAAACCAGAGGCAAACCCCATGCAAATTACCCTCACCCAGGGTGGATTAATTGTCATCCTAGAAATAGGTACGTAGTTGGGCTTTAGCCCTCTTTATATATACGTCTAAAGAGGGCTAAAGCCCAACTACGTACCTTTATTAATTAATATAACAGTTGCGTCCCAGACGCGAGCTTTGAGCGGTGCTTTCTGTCGTTTCAGTTTTCTTCTCCTCACAATAAAACCACCCTGCATGCAAATTACCCTCACCATCCCCGATCACTTAGAACAGCAGCTTCTTCAGAAAGCTAGCCAACTCAACTTGCCGATCGAAACCCTGATTTTGCAATCCCTGGGTCAACTATTTCAAGAAGACGAAGACGAGCTATCTAAAGAAGATATCCTCAACAGCCTCCGAATTGCGCTTCAGGAAGTAGAAGACGGCAAAGTTCACCCGATCGCAGAACTTTGGGATGGTATTGATGTCTGAACCACCCAGCATCCAGGTTCTGTTTGCCGATCGATATCAACCTATCTAAATGGGAAGGTAAACTTGGCTGCGATCGCGCTCTGTAATATTTTTCTAGAGACAAAAATTGCTCAAAGTGATAATAGAAATATGCAATTTTCCTTAAGCTATATGTTAAGATAAGTATTAGGTGGAGTGATTAACCCCAATGCCTACTGCTGCTCAGCTAGAGAGTTTATATCGCATCAGTTATCAACTGACCTACACGATGCTTCAGCCTATACATCTGATTTGTGTTGACGATCGCACTCGTAACGTATACATATTGGCTGGGTACGATGAAGAGCTTGAGTTCCAAATTTTACCCAATGGGGAGTTTGCTGATGAGCCAAGTTAACTATAACGCCATGTCGAATACTGAATTGAAACAGTATTTTCTTAAACATCGTGGAAATCGAGCCGCTTTTCAGGCGTACTTAGACAGAATCAATCAGCATCCGCTGAGGATTATTGCAAGTCCCGGCGATCCAGATTTTGATGATAAAGTTCAAGCTGCAATCCGTCGCAAATTAGAAGCGGCAAGAAGTCGCAGCAGTTAGCCATCTAACAAGTCAAATACAGCCGGCGCTTAAAAGTTCGTGATAAATTGCCGAAGCTATGTGCAGGCGAACAAAGTATTGGGGTGCTAAATCGAGTTTGGTTTTAGAGGCAAAAGAGTCCGATCGTTCGCCTGTAGAAGCCAAACTCATTTTATTGAGAGCGGCCCGATGGTGAGAATTGGTCTATACTATAAAAAGTAGCGGCCATTTGGGGGATGGGGGATTGAGCTTGAAAGATTTAGCGATTCAAGATGAGTACCGGAGCGATCGCTGCGATCTAATCCAAGAATTCTACATTCCCTGTTTAGAAAATGCTACAATCTACAGCCGAGCAGTAGGTTTTTTTTCCAGCACTTCGATGGCAGCCGCTGCGAGAGGACTGACAGCATTGATTCGAGAGGGCGGCAAGATGCAGCTCGTGGCTTCTCCACATTTGTCCCCAGAAGATGCGGAGGCGATCGTGCAAGGAATGCGACAAAAAGAAGAAGTTATTGTCAGTGCTGTTCTGCGAGAATTAGATAAAGAATTTGAGGGAATTGTTAGAGATCGCTGGGCTTGTTTGGCTTGGTTATTGAGTCAAAACATCCTCGAAATAAAATTAGCTGTTACTAAAGAGATTCGCCACCAAGGAATTTATCACGAAAAATTAGGGATATTTGCCGATGCCGAAAACAATATCGTTGCTTTCACGGGTTCGGCCAACGAAAGCTCAACTGCTTTAATTGATAATTTTGAATGCATTGATGTCTTTTGTTCTTGGCATCCGGGAGTTAAAGAACGCGCCTTAAAAAAAGCCGAAAATTTTCAGAAATTGTGGAAAAATGAGACGCAGAATGTGGAAATAATCGAGTTTCCCGAAGCGGCGGCGCGATCGCTGTTGCGGCTGTGTCCCGATCGACCTCCTGCACTCGAACCTGAAATCAAAAAGACCAGAAAATCTAGGAGGTTGGCTGAACAGGGGAGTAGTTACAGTCATAATAACGACATAGTTAATCAAACAGAGTCTCAAACTTCCAGCTTTCATACATTGGATAATTTTCTAAAAGTAGAGTTAAAGTCTCGGCAAGTTGATGCACTCAACGCTTGGCTATTGACCCGCAGTTGCGGAATTTTAGCTATGGCAACTGGGGCTGGAAAAACGATAACAGGGTTAGCGTGTGCAGCCAGCATTGAAAATATTAATGTTATTGTTATTGGCGCTCCAACAAACGAAATCGTACAGCAATGGGTTGATGAATTGGCAAATAGGACAACATTCCGCTCCCCATTAATTGCTACAGGCACTGCAACACTCTGGATGGAATCACTTTTCAGGAAACTCCGTTTGGCAAACAGCCGAGAGTCGTTGTGCGAACTACTTCCTATTATAGTGGTGGGTACCTACAGCGAACTTTCAAAATCCAAGGTAACTACTCTAATTGCTGATGCTGGAGGTTTACCACCTCGTTCTTTGCTAATTGCTGATGAAGTTCACGCTACAGGTGGAGCTATCTACAGACGCATTCTAAGAGATGACTTCCAGTATCGCCTCGGTCTGTCTGCTACTCCAATTCGTGCTTACGATGAAGAAGGAACAGAATTAGTGCTGGAATATTTCGGCGGCATTGTCTATGAATTTACATTAGAACAGGCGATCGAGGCGGGCATTCTGTGCGAGTATGATTACCACGTATATATTACCCCGTTAACTGGTAGTGAATACGCTAAATTTACCAACTTAACAACCAAGATAGGTCGTTTACTCAATAACAAAGAAGAAGATGCGATCGCTCAAGCAAAACGTCTGACTATTCAGCGCTCTCGTATCATCAAATCTGCTGCATCAAAACTCACGGCCCTCGGTCGCATTATCACTGATTATCCACCGCGCAGAGGCATGATTTACTGTGCTGATATCGCACAAGCTACTGAGGTAAGTCATCTGCTGACCCAGCGCGGGTTCCGCATTGCACGATATTCCTCAGATGATGTTAATCGCAAACATCTCTTATCTGAATTTGCCCGCGGCAACTTTGATGCCCTCGTTGCTGTAAAATGCTTAGATGAAGGAATAGATATCCCAGAGGCTGACCTTGCCATTATCCTGGCAAGCGACACATCTGAACGGCAGTTTATCCAGCGACGCGGCAGAGTTCTCCGCGTTGCACCTAAAAAAGCGATCGCAAAAGTTGTCGATGTTGTTGTCGTTCCTCCACTAGGTGATTCGTTAGTCGAACTGATTAAATCTGAAATTAAACGGGTAACTCAGTTTGCCCGTGCTGCACGCAATCGGATGTCACTCATCACAAAACTTGTAGATGAGCTTGCACCCTATGGAATCACCCATTCAGATTTAATGTAGGAAATAAGGGAGAACAAATGGAAGAAAAGCTGCAGGAACTGGTCGCTAAATATAAAATTCCGGAAAAATTACTAAAAGAGGCTATTCAGCAGGAAAAAGAAAAGGTTGTCTTGCAAAAGCGCAGGATGGCTCCTGTTTTAGTAGCAATGATTGAACGGTACGCTGACTTACCAAATTCATCAATTGAGAATGATAATTATGGCCCTTAAGCTTAAAAGTATCCGTCTTAAAAACTGGAAGTGCTATCAAAATGAGGAAATCGAATTCAACCTCGATACCCAACAGCAAATTTGGATAGTTTTCGGTCAGAATGGATTTGGTAAGACATCTATTCTAGAAGCGATCCAATGGTGTCTCTACGGGGGTGATGAACTTAAGTCCTCGGCATTACTTGATAGTTTTAATCGTATTGTCCTGAAGAAAGACCCTAATCTAGAACTCTCAGTACAACTCAAATTTGAGCGCAACGGCGATATTTATGACATTAGTCGTACCGCTAAGAGATCGGTGCGCGGAACAACTGCTTCTGCTCAAACAAATGAAGCCATTGTCCAGAAAAACGGTATTAATCAAGGTGATTCTCGGGAACGCATTGAGGAACTTTTGCCCAGATCGTGTAAGGATTTCTTTTTTTTCGATGGCGTGGAAATAAAACGTTATGCCCAACGCCTCCATACGAAAGAAACCCGGGATGCGATCGAGCGAATTCTGGGCATCCCTGAGTTAAGAAACCTGCGTGAAGATGCAGAACGCGCGCTGCGATTAATTGAAAAAAAGCTGAAGGACGCAGCCTCAGTTAACGAGTCACTCACTCAAGTAACGAGCGAATTAGAAGATGTTCAAGAAAAGATCGAGCTTAAACAAGAGCAATTCCAAAGGGCCAAGGAGGAGTATCAGGCTGCGATCGAGATTTGCAAGGATGCTGAAGAACGAGCAAGTCAGATTGAAGAGTTGCGCGACAAGTTAAAAGATATGAAGAATTTGGAGAGCAACAAATTCCGCAAACAGGAAGATTGGAGCGAAGCAAAAAAGCTAGTTGAAACGGCTTTAGAACAAGCACCTATCCCACTCATGCTTGAATTTGTTCGCGGAGTTGCAGAGGATATGCAAAGCACCACAATGATTACCGCACGACGTTCAGGTTCTGTTTCCCAACTTAGGGAAATACTGGAATCTGAGGCCTGCGTGTGCGGTCGCTGTATCGATGAAAGTTCGCGTCAATATATCCTTCAGGAACTTCAACGATTGGAAACGATCGGTGCCAGTCGGACTAAAGATGCCTTGCAGCAGGACGATTTGCGCGATCGCCTCGTGACCCTTTCCCGCTTTCAAACTCCCAACTTCGACTCACTTTTGTTGAGACGCGATCGCTTGCGCGATGAACTCGATGAAATTGAGCAAGCAGCCTATCGCTTGAAAAAAGAAACACAGGGATTAAATCAGGAAGAAGCGCAAGAAATTTGGAAAAAAGTTGGCGAAGCTAAACAAATAGTTAGAGAAAAGCAAGAGAAAATAGAGCGTTTTAAGCGGGATATCGATAGTTTGTTGCAACAAGAAAACGAGCTGCGTCGGGAGATGGAGGAATTAGCCAGTTGCAACGAAGAAACTGCTAATCTCGCTCGCCAAGTTACTCTTGCTGATGGTCTTCATCAGGCAGCAAAGGAGTTGATAGAGTGGCGCATCACAGAGCGTAAGAAAACAATTGAAGAACAGACATCCAAGATCCATCGCAGCGTTACCAACAAGCCGGAGGAGTACGTAGGAGTAGAAATTAGGGAAGACTATACGCTAGGTATAAAAAATGCAAATGGTGAAATTCTCAATCCAGAAACCTTAAGTGCAGGCGAAAAAGAAGCGCTTGCATTTGCCTTTATTGCTGGATTGAATCTAGAATCAGGTACGGCTGCACCATTAATTATGGATACGCCATTTGGTCATCTTGATACCGACCATCAGAAAAACTTGATTAATGCACTTCCCGATATTCCATCACAGGTCATAGTCCTAGCAACAGACCGCGATTTTCCAGATTACTTGTTACAAGGTGTGCGACCTCACATTGCTGGTATTCTGAAAATCAGGCGTCTGGATGCGACAGAAGATGCTTCTACTTTGGAGGTGGCAGAATGAAACATATAGACCCTCAAGCAACAATTCGCCCGACTCCAGAAGCAAAGGGTTATCTGGACGCACTCAAAAATAACGACGCATTCGGTCGCATGGTAGATGCTTATGTCTTTGCAGCAGCTTACGCCCTCAAAAATAATGTGGAGATTTCCTCAGTTCTACCTCGCGGTCGTCAGGATCTAGTCTATATGCGTATCGTAGACGAAGATGTTCGCCTTGCACTTGAAGCGGGAGTCCATACTGTTCTAAAACGCAATGGTAAGCCGGAACCGAAAGACAGCCGGGAAGTTTTGGACATTGTAACGCAATACGCCGAAGCAGGACTAAAGTTGTTGAAAGAAAGATGGCTTGGAAAAACTGGTCTTCAAATCCAAGATGATATCCGTAAAATTATTAGCCAATAGTTCACGGATGTACTAGAGCTTCCCTGCTAGCTAAGCACCGGCGGCAATCCTACCTCTTGCGGCTGCACAAACCTGCCATTAAAACTAATAGCTTTATCCTCAAAAGTCCTCGCTTCCGCTACCGCCTGCCGCAAATGAGCTCGCTCCATATCGTCCTGAATTCCCCCTACCAAATATACAATTAACTTCGTAGCTAAATCCCTTCCAGAAACTAGCATTCGCTTTTTGTTCGGATCGTACAAAATCCCGTACCACGCAGACTCAGGATTGTCCATGTGGCTAAATCCTTCATCGACATCGTACCTGCGGAGTTTGTCGAAAATAGATTTCAGGGAAAGTTTCTTTCTAAATACAAGAATTCCCAAAGCATTCGCTAAAGCAACTTGACCGACAGGACGGAACAAAATATTTCCCTCGCCCCCTGGCTTTTCAAAACTAAATCGGCGCAATTCTGCCGTTTCTTCGCCGCTTTCAATTCTTTGATAGCTGGGTAAAGTTGCTAAATGATCGAACAATTTTTTAAACTCTTCAATTCCCTCTTTCAGTTCTTCATCTTCGGGACGCATGGGAATTAAACCTTTTCGTTCCGGCTTCCAATGAGGAAATTTGTATTCTAAATACCGTTCGGACATATCTTGCAGCGCTTGCAATGTGGTTAAGACAGTTGATTTTGCTGCGACTGTGGCGCTGTCCCAATTGACGCGGGGGTTTCTGTCATCTTGTTCTTTTAATAAGGGATGGGTGACGGCAATTTTTCGGGCTGCGATCGCAAATCCGTTATCCTCGTTCAATAATGCTAGCTGGCCCTGACTCAGCGTTACCGCCATTAGGTTAACGTGCACAAAGATCGATCGCACGCGCCGTTGTGCTTGCTGCCGCGTTTCCCCCGCAACCGCCGCCGGAATAAACTCAATTCCGATTTTTTCGTGAGCTAATTTATACACTGTTTCGGGGTCAATTTGATACTCTTCTGCTAAATCTTCCAGAGTAATTGCAGCGCCGACAGGTTTTTTATTTTTGTTGTATCTTTGCAAGATTCCGGTTTTAATTAAACTCATTAAACCTTGAACTCCCATCAGCCGATGCTGGCCGTCTAAGGCAAAAATTGAGACTTTTTGAGAGACATTTAAAAGCCCTAAGTTCTCGTTTTTATCAAAGGATGTAAATTCAGCAGCCGATTTAGTTGCTACGCCATTTTTATCCCATTCCTCGGCTAGAGGATTATCTACCCACGGAGGACTGACGACTACTAAAACTGCGGGGAATTTGTGCGATTTTCGGGCTGCTAAATATTGAGTTAGGGCGGCTTGGCGCGACCAATCTAAGGGACGCTGGATAATTTCGTCAATGGTTTCGTCGTCGCGGACGATGTTGTTGGTTTGGAGGTCGAATTTTTGGCGGAAAAGCGGCATCTGGGAGGCGAAACGGACGCGAGAGTCTAACCATTCTAGGGTGACTGAACCGATGTATGCTTCGCTGTTTCCCATCTGGGTTTTTTGTACGAAAATGCGATCGTCCTTTCCTAAATAATTATCTAATAAAAGTGCGATTTCCTGTCTGTCGCTATTTTCTTTTTCTAAAATTTTTATAGCGAGGTCATCCGCTGGGTTGGTGTTCATCGGCGGTTTTTATATAATTAGGCTATTTTTTCAAAAAATATCATATATTAAAGTTTATGTCAACACTTGTTTTTAAAAAAACATTGTGAAATACTTAAGTTATGCCCTCATAGCCCACCTTATTACCATAAAACTTGCAAAAAGTCAATAAATATTAATACTTAATTCCCATGCTCCATGCCCCATGCTCCATGCCCCATGCCCCATTCCCAATGCCCCATTCTAAAATATGTCTACTCCTTCTTTTGAATACATTTTGCCGGTAATTCGGGGCATTCAAGCGGGCCGCGAATATTACGTGTCGATGTGTCCGGTGCGTTTTTTGCCGAAATTGTTTCCCTTTGAATCTGAAGATTTGCCGCCGTCTATGCGGGCGAAACGCGCGCTTAACAAAGCTAGGATTCCCGAAATAGCTGATTATTTTGTCAAGAATCCTACCAATTATACTTGTGGGGCAATTGCTGCTTCGATTGATGCGGATATTACTTTTGAAGCAGTGGGAAATGAGGCCGAAGAACGGAAAATCGGTCGCTTGCGAGTGCCGATGGATGCTAAGTTTACTATTAATGACGGACAGCATCGGCGCGCGGCTTTTGAGATGGCTTTGAGGGAAAATCCGCAGTTGGGATATGAGACGGTGGCGCTGATTTTGTTTCTCGATATTGGGTTGGAAAAATCGCAGCAGATGTTTGCTGATTTGAACGGTTTTCAAGTTCCTTTGGAGGCGTCGCTAAGTCTACTTTACAACCACCGGGACGATCGCGCTTTTGTGGTGAAGGCGGTTGTTAAGCAGGTTGAGGTTTTCCGGTGTTTGACTGAGATGGAGAGGGGGAGTTTGAACGGGCGATCGCACAAATTGTTTGCGCTGAGTGCGATCGATCGTGCTATTATGGCTTTGCTGTCTAATATTGAGGGCAGCGAACAGGCAAAACCCTCTGGTTCTCGCAGCAAAAAAGAACAGAAAGAGGAAGAAGTTGCTCAAAAAATACAACTGGCGGTTAGTTATTGGAATGCGGTTTGCAGTTTTATTCCAGATTGGCAATTAGTTCTGCACAAGCAAGTTGCGGCGGGGGAAATGCGCCGGGATTGCGTACACTGTCACAGTGTTGTGCTTGAGAGTTTGGGGGAAGTTGGGGCGGCTTTGCGATCGGTTTTTCCTGAGAGTTGGGAGGAACGTTTGAGCCTTTTGCAGCAGGTTGATTGGTCGATTTCTAATCCTGATTGGGAGGGTGGGATTTTGTTGAAAGGCGGGATTTCTAAGTCGAGGGCGAGTGTTAGTTGGATGACTGATTATTTGAAGATGAAGTTGGGTTTGGAAACCGCAGATACAGCACAGGCGGGACGCCCGTGCCACGCTAAAAACTAGCTGTGAGTTTAATTAAAATAGCGTCGAAACGGTTCTGCAAGAATCCCCAAGATTTGGTCTAGCTGAGTAATAAAATATTCAGTCAAATCAATTTTTAACAACTGATTTTCTAGAATTAGGAATTTCCAGTTTGTACCCGTTGAAACTGCTCCATAAATTGCGGATTGTTCTTGCCCTTTGCGCGCATTAAATATTTGAGCTGCTGCCATCTGAGCCGCACACTGTCCCAAGCCTATTCTAATATCGTTGTCTTTTGCTTCCACCAATGTCAAGACTGGGGCAGTTACCAATGATTGATTGCTCGATGCGCTGAGGAGAAAGTCACAAGCCCCGGTTAATCCTTTGCTCTCTTCTACGTTAAATGTGTTGCCGGAAAAGTAGCCAATTTTGTTGTTAAAAGTGCGGCGTATTTCGAGTAGAATGGGAGTGAGGATTAATTCCGATCGAGCTTTTTTGGTGCTGATACTTGAGGCTAAGTCTAAAGCTTCGTCTAGAGTTTGTTTGAGGCGTTCTGAAGGTGCGAGGGGGGTGATTTGGCTGAATAAGTGGGGAATGTCTTCAACGGTTAGATCCAGGGTTGAGACGGCTTGGTCGATCGTTTTGAAGTCGCTGTAGGACATATTTGATCTGGGGGAGGGATGGATGTGAGAACCGCAGATGCACGCAGATGAACGCCGATAATATTAGTTAAATCCATCCTAACTCGGCTTTTGCTGCCTCGACCGCCATTTTTACAGCACTAGCACTTGCTGTTATTTTATAGGAGGCTCTTGGATTATTAAGGTTGGAGTTAGATAAAACAACATTTCCCTCCCAAATACGGCTTTGTCTAGACCAATCCAGTTGTGCCACTTCCGATACTTTTTCAGTATCAAAATCTTGGCTGCTATCTGTGTCATAGGTATAGTATAGCAACCGACCTAAAACTTCTAGCCCTACACTTCTACCTAAGATACAGTATTCCTTAAAATGATTCACATCTTCAACTGTCAAATTTTCAACGCTGGTTTCACAAATATGTCTAGTCTGACTACATTCGGAAAAGAAATTGTTAAGACATCTAGCCAGAATACTTGAGGATTCAGCAACGTCATAATCTTTGAGTTCATCAATTGGGCCGTCAGTAAACGCGCAACTAACCAATTTGGCTATGAAATTAGTTGTGTATATAAGTTTCCTTTTACTGTCGGGATTAGTTTTGATTTTATCGGTCTTTCCCTTAAACATTAACACTTTCTCAAGTAAGTTTTTGGTAATACCAACCACACCTTCAAACTCACCGAATGATAAAAGCAATGATTTATCCAGTTGTTTTGTCTGCGCCATATCTCGGAAATCCGTCTGACACTGCTTAAAATCTCCCTCTAAAACCAGCGTAATAGGGAAATTATTATCACCTATTAACTCCCCGTCAGCACTTTCAATTAACTCGTGAATAGCGCGCTTCCGATGCTGTCCATCAGTAATATCTAACTTAACGTTACGAGGAATAACTACTAGACAAATTCCCCGACCTAATTCTATAATTTCAATTTTTTGAGGAGCGACATTTGCTGTCAGTGTCCCCAAAATCCAGCGTTGATCATTTCTAGCGCGTTTAAGAATATATTGTTTTACTTCCTCAGCATGACCCTTTACCTCTGGGCGATTTTTACCAGAATCAGGATCGTTGCCAGTTGAGGGTTTTGCCAGGAGGAGAGTAGGCAAGTCATCAGCCGGGATATTGATTTGCACCATTTTCCGCTGCCCCTGCTGAAAAGTTAGCCCTGGATAGCACCTTTTCTCGTGGTGCTTGGCAAAATAAGGCGATAGAACCTCGTCAAGTCGCTGGCTCGAATCTCTCTCTGGGTAGTTGTTTTCAGACATAATGGGGGTAAAAGCTTATTTAATTATTATAACTTTTTTGATGGTACGTGAACCAGGGATGCTATTGTGCAAAAAGGCCAATAACAAAAAAAACATGGCTCAGTATGCTAGCAAGCATATTGTATCATAAAAATTAAATATTAGCAAGATAGGAGTTTTAGAACATGATAGAAATTCAGCAGATGTCATTATTTGAACCGCGAACTGTTAAGGAGTTACTCGAAGAGATAAAAGAGCTAACTAAAGAAATTCAAGAATTATACTGCTCAGACGCTATACCTTGGTTAATCGGTTGGAGTGGCGGGAAAGATAGCACCGCAGTATTGCAGCTTATCTGGAACGCGATCGCAGCACTTCCGATCGAGAAACGCACAAAAACTATCCATGTAATTACAACTGATACTTTCGCTGAAAATCCAATTATTTCGGCTTGGGTACGTAAATCTTTAACTAAGCTCAAGATACTTGCTCAAGAGCAAAAAATGCCTGTTTCTCCGCATCTGCTTCATCCAGAGGTGAAAGAAACATTCTGGGTATGCTTAATTGGTAAAGGCTATCCAGCGCCTCGCAATGGATTTCGGTGGTGTACAGATAGGATGAAAATTCAGCCGGTAAATCAATTTATCCGAGATTTAGTTCGAGTACATGGTGAAACTATTGTTGTTTTGGGTACTCGCAAGGCTGAAAGCAGTAAACGTGCAGCAACAATGAAAAAGTATGAAGCAGGTAGATTGCGCGATCGCCTCAGTCCTAATGCTCGCTTACCTAACTCTTTAATTTATACCCCTATTGAGGATTGGCGTGATGATGAAGTTTGGCTGTACCTAATGCAGTGGGACAATCCTTGGGGAAATAACAATAAAGATTTATTTGCTATGTATCGAGGTGCAACAGCAGATAATGAATGTCCTTTAGTTGTCGATACTTCTACCCCTAGCTGTGGCGATTCTCGCTTTGGGTGCTGGGTGTGTACAATGGTTGACAAAGATAAATCAATGGAGGCAATGATTCAAAACGATGAAGAAAAAGAATGGATGCAGCCTCTCCTTGATATTCGCAACGAATTAGATATAAAAGACGATCGCCCAAAAAGAGACTTCCGCCGCATTTACGGTAGAGTAGAACTGTTTGAACGCAACATGGGCGACGACACAACCTCCGTCGAACCCATCCCAGGGCCCTACACCAAATTCTGGCGAGAACACTGGCTGAGACGAGTCCTGGAAGCACAAACCCACGTCCGCAAAACCGCACCCCTAGAAATGCGCGATATCACCTTAATTACCCCAGAAGAACTTAGCGAAATCCGCCGCATTTGGCTGGAAGAAAAGCATGAATTTGACGACTCTTTGCCCCGGATTTACGAAGAAGTCACGGGCGAACCTTTTGAAGATTCCCGTCCCGCCGCTGAAAGAAAACTCCTCGGTAGCGACGAATGGGCTGCGATCGAAGAGATTTGCAGCGAGGACAAAATGCACCTCGAATTGATGGCAAAACTCCTGGATACAGAACGCCAATACTACACCAAGCCCCGCCGTACAGGCATTTACGGCGATTTGGACAAATGCTTTGAAACCAGTTCGCGATCGAAGGAAGAAGCAATTGGCAACGCCCACTATCAACGCAATTTAAAAAAAGCGGTGGAAGATATTAAAGCAAATCCGACGGAAAACATTCAGCAATTCAAAGATGCGATCGCCCAAACCAACAGTTCCGCCAAAAACGATACCGTTGATATTGCCAAACTTAAAAAAGAATTGGAAAGCAACAACAATCAAAGTAGGCAGCTATCTTGGGCAGACATCAAATTTTCTACTCCCGATGTAGGAGATAAAAATAGCAAAGATTAGGTCAATAATGTCGATCGGGCGATCGGGCTTTGGGGCATCGGGCTTTGGGGCGATCGGGCTTTGGGTCGATCGGGCTAACCCGAAGATCCGCCGGGGATTGAAATCCCCGTCTCATAGCGAAAGTCGGTTAAAACCGACTGAAGGGTGAAATTCAACGATCGCCAATTTCAGTCCTCTAGATCGCACTTTGGGGCGATCGGGCTAACCCGAAGATCCGCCGGGGATTGAAATCCCCGTCTCACAGCCAAAGTCGGTTAAAACCGACTGAAGAACCAAATCAAACCATCGCCGATTTCAGTCCTCTTCAAGAGGACTTCAGCTATGAGACAGGGATTTCAATCCCTGTCGGACTCTCGGATCATGGGACTCCCCGATCGACCCCGATCTAACTCTCGGATTTGGTCACAAAATGATAAATTAACCTAAAAAATTAGGAGGAAAAATATTTATGGCAATGTGGCGGCTGTACTATCATTTAGTTTGGGCAACAAAAGAGCGACAGCCTCTCATATCTCCCGCAAAAGAAACTGAACTTTACTCTTATATCACCGGCAAAGCAGACACCCTTAATTGCATCCTTCATGCGATCGGCGGCACAGAAAATCACATCCACTTAATAGTTTCCATTCCTCCGACCCAATCGATCGCTGAATTCGTTAAAAATATTAAAGGTAGCAGCAGCCGTTATCTCAATCAAACTTTGCAAAATCCCAATAAATTTTCGTGGCAAGAAGGATACGGAGTATTTTCTTTAGGACAAAAACAACTAGACTCAGCAGTCGCTTATGTGATAAATCAAAAGAAACATCACTTGCAAAAAACCACAAATTCGCATTTAGAACAAATCACGGATCAAGACAATCCACCCACCCGGTGGCACCCGAATTCGGCAGAGAATTAATTGAAAAACATTGGCAGACTCTCGGACTCGCGGGTTCTCCAGCTATTGCGTTTACATACCCGATCCGCCGGGGATTGAAATCCCCGTCTCATAGCAAAAGTCGGTTAAAACCGACTAAAAACCCAGATTTAACAGTCACAAACTTCAGTCCTCTGAAGAGGACTTCAGCTATGAGACAGGGATTTCAATCCCTGTCGGACTATCGGACTCACAGACCGACTAAAAACCCAGATTTAACAGTCACAAACTTCAGTCCTCTTTAAGAGGACTTTAGCTATGAGACAGGGATTTCAATCCCTGTCGTACTGGGGGACTCACAGATCGACCCCGGACAGTCGGATACGCCGATCGCACCCACCAACTTTCATCCCATCTCAACAACATCTACAATGCAATTCCTCGAACTCGTCCTCAAAAACTTCGGCCCCTATGCAGGCACCCAAACCATCAATCTCCGCCCCGAAAAAGATGGAAATCCCTGCCCAGTCATTTTATTTGGCGGCATGAATGGCGGCGGCAAAACCACCCTCATGGACGCCATTCGCCTCGCCCTCTACGGTGGCCGCGCGCAATGTTCTACCAGAGGCAATTTAAGCTACAGCGACTTTCTCAATCAATGCGTCAACCGCCACACTCCCCCATTAGAAGATACCCGCGTCGAACTAACATTTGAACAAGTCCAAGACGACAAATTAACTCAATTCAAAATAGTTAGATACTGGAAAAAATTAGATATCAAAGACAATTTAAGCATTCTCATCTACAGCGAGATTGTAAGCGATTGGTGGTCGGACAAAGCAATTACTAACACTTGGGACGAATACATCGAAACCCTTTTGCCCGTCGGAATATCCAACCTATTTCTGTTTGACGGCGAACAAGTAAAAGAACTCGCCGAACTCGAAACACCGCCAGAGTTTGTCGTCGGGGCGATTAAATCTCTTTTAGGTTTAGAATTAGCAGAACGCCTCGCCGTCGATTTAGAAATATTAGCCGGCCGCAAGCGGAAAGAAATTGCTGGCAAAAAAGACTTGGCTGCTTTAGAGAAAATCGAAGAAACTTTTAAGAAAATTAGTGATGAAATAGACTCAGCTAAGCAAGAACAAGCCAGCTTTAAAAACGAATTAGATAAAGCTCAAAAAAATCAGCAACAAGCATCAGAAAAGTTTATTTATGAAGGCGGGAAAATTGCCGCCGATCGCAGTCAACTAGACAGACAACTAAACGACTACAGAAATCAGGCAGACAAAACCCGTCAAGCCATGATGGAATTGGCGTCAAATACGCTACCACTAGCCTTAATTTCGCCCTTGCTAAGTGAAGCAAAAACGCAAGCAGAAACAGAAGCCACCCAGCAGCAAGCAAAGATTGCCCAAAATGTTATCAAACAAAGAAGCGATCGCCTCCTCAACTATATCGCGGAAATCTCGTTGCATCCCCAACAACTAGATAAAATTCAAGACTTCATCCGCCAAGAAAACCAAGAACTCGAACAGCTAGCGGGAACAGACGCCCCGCCCTGGATGAACGCCGACAACAACAGCATCCAGCAACTAGAAAACCTCCTCAGCTACCAAATCAAAGCCCAGCAAATTCTAGCCCGCGACCAAATAGAAGAAATCAAAAGCATAGAAGCAGAAATCGACTTTACAGACAGACAACTCGCAGCCGCAGCTTCCCCCGAAGCCTACGAAAAACTAGAAGATGAGGTCAGGAAAGCCCAAAAGGCAGTCGCTATCGCAGCCGCAGCCTGTGAATCAGCCAACCGCCGCGTCGATGAATTAGAGAGAGAATTAGCCAAAAACCAAAAAGAACTAGAAAGCTACAGCAGCGAATACATCACCATCAGAAACAGCCAACACGTCATCGCTTCGATCGCCAAAGCCCAAGCCACCCTGAAACTCTTTAAAGAAAAACTCACCGTCAAAAAACTCAACAAACTCGAAATAGAAATTACCGACTGTTTTCGCTACCTGTTGCACAAAACCGACCTCGTGCACAGAGTTGCGATCGACACTCAAACATTTAGCCTCTCCATTTACGATCCAGAAGGCAAACCGGTACCCAAACACCGACTTTCTGCCGGGGAAAAACAATTGCTGGCTATCGCCTTTTTGTGGGGATTGGCTAGAGTATCCGGGAGACAATTGCCAGTCGCGATCGACACTCCCTTGGGCCGCCTCGACTCCTCCCACAGAAACAATCTAGTCGAACGCTATTTCCCCTCTGCCAGCCACCAAGTCATCCTGCTTTCTACCGACACGGAAATTAGAAAAGTAGAATACGAAAAACTCCAAGAATTAGAGGCGATCGCCCACTGCTACCTCCTCAAATACGACTCCGCCAAACACCAAACCACCGTCGAAAAAGGTTACTTCTGGGAATAAAAATTCGCCCTAAAAAATAGCGCAACCCCCTTGACTTTGCTGGGGAGTTGCGGTAGTATATATAGCATAATGGGATGGTTGCGAAAATTTTATTTTTCCCACCATCCCATTATTAAGGATAAATCCTACTACAATCACAATACCAAAAAAAACCGATTTAATCAAGTCGCGCCGTGTAAAAAAATGTTAATTATTTCCAGTTATCTAGAGGCTTTGCTTCCGCAATATTAACACTTTTTACAATATACCAAACAATCTCAAACTCATGGAACCACCAGTCGATCGCATCCGCCTGTCCCAAACAGGCAAAGACCAACTATCAAAACTGAAACGATCGACCAAAATCGATCAGTGGAATATTCTATGCAGGTGGGGATTTTGCCGATCGCTCGCCGAACCCAGCATCCCATCCCCAGTACCAATTCCCAGCGACAGCAACGTCGAATTAAGCTGGGATGTCTTCGGCGGCGACATGGCTGATATCCTGATAATGGCCCTCAAGCAGCGGTGTCACCAAGACAATTTAGGCACAGAAAAAGAAACTCTAGCCAAACAGTTTCGCCTGCACTTGCACCGAGGGATTGGTTATTTAGCAGGCGATCCGAATATTAAGAAAATCGAAGACTTGGTGGCGATCGCCCTATCGCCTGAAAAATTAACAAATTAACTGATTGTTGACAGTTGACAGTTGACAGTTGACAGTTGACAGTTGACAGTTGTTATTGGTTATTAGCAGGCCCAAGCGAGCAACAAATAAATAACAAATAACCAATAACCAATAACCAATGACTTCTTACTTCAGTAAAAGCGGGAAAAAATGCCCCACGGGCCCTTGGCCTTCCCCAATATCCAAAGCATATTTGAGAGCATTAGTAACATAATCCTTAGCCAATGTCACCGCTGTAAACAAATCTTTCCCCAAAGCCAAATTAGCGGCGATCGCAGCACTCAAAGTACAACCAGTCCCGTGAGTATTCCCAGTATCAACATTTTCAGTCTTCAACACATCCAACCGCGTACCGTCAAACCAAACATCAATTCCCCGCAAATCCCCCTTCATCCCGCCGCCCTTCACCAAAACCGCCTTCGCCCCCAAACTGTGAATTCTCTCCGCAGCCGATCGCATATCGTCAACAGAATCAATCTCCAAACCGCTCAAAATAGTCGCCTCAAAGCGATTCGGAGTCACCACAGCAGCCATTGGAATCAAAACATCCTGCAAAAATGCGATCGCCCCGTCATCAATCAATCGAGCGCCCGATCGTGAAACCATCACCGGATCGACAACCAAATTCCCTATTCCCAAAGCTTCCACCTGTGAAACCACCGCCGCCATAATTTCCCGGTTCAACAGCATCCCAGTCTTCACAGCGTGCACCCCAATATCCCCCACTACCGCCTCAATTTGAGCCGCCACAGCCTCAGCAGACAAAGCATCAACTCGCATCACCCCCAAAGTATTTTGAGCCGTCACGCAAGTCAAAGCACTCGTACCGTGCACGCAGTGAAACGCAAAAGTCCGCAAATCCGCCTGAATCCCGGCCCCGCCGCCACTGTCAGATCCAGCCACAGTCAAAGCCACAGGAATCCTCGATTTAATCATCTTTTTTCAACCGCAGATAAACACAGACACATCCCAATAATATCTGTGGCACGGGCGTCCCGCCTGTGCTTCCCCGTGGCACGGGCGTCCCGCCTGTGCTTCCGAAGGGGTTAAAATTCCCAAACAAAATTAGCTATGATTAAACCAAATGTAAAGAATTATTGCAAACAACAGTGAAACTCACCCGCATCGACCTCAACTCTTGGATCTTCCACATCGCCGGTCAAACCATCCTCGTCGATCCCTGGCTGGTCGATCCGCTCGTATTTTACGGTCAACCCTGGCTGTTCACCGCCTACCACAACACCCCCGTCGCCTTCACTCCCAGCAGCTTACCGCCGATCGATCTCATCCTGATTTCCCAAGGATTAGACGACCACTGCCACAGACCAACACTCGAACAGCTCGATCGCACAATTCCCGCGATCGCCTCACCCACCGCCGCCAAAGTCCTCAGCAGTTTAGGCTACACTAATATCACATCTTTAGCTAATTGGCAAGAATTTAATTATCAAGAAAAGTTACAAATAACCGCCGTACCCGGAGCCGAAGTCCAGCCCGGACAAGAAGAAAACGGCTACTTCCTCAAAGACTTAACCAGCGGCGAGACACTTTACTACGAACCGCACTTACCGCCATTAGACAAGGTTAAACAGAAAATAGACACCGTAGACGTAGCGATCGCCCCAGTCATCGGTCAAATCTTCCCCTTCCTCGGACAAGTCATCATCGGCCCTTCGGAAGCCCTGAAGCTTGCCCAAACCGTAAAGCCTAGGTTTTTCGTGCCGACAGCGGCGGGAGACATCCGAGCTACGGGTATTTTACCAAAGTTAGTGCGATCTGTCGGCAGCATCCCCGAATTCCGCGATTTACTAGCAAAATCGGGACTCTCCACCCAAATCCTCGAACCCGAACCAGGCCAAACCTTGGAGATTTTAGATTTTAGATTTTAGATTTTAGATTTTTTAGATTTTGATTTGAGATGCTCGATATTTTAGATTTTTTAGATGGGAGATTGGAGATTCAATGCCAAATCCCCAATCTAAAATCCAAAATCCCCAATCTAAAATCCCAAAATCCCCAATCTAAAATCTAAAATCTAAAATCTAAAATCATCTTGGCGGGCGACGGTTACGCAAAAACTCAGGAATATCCAATCCCAAATCCTGCGGCGGTTTCGTTTTCGGATCGGGCGTCTGTTGAGCAGGAGTTGTCGGTACAGTTGCAGCCCGCCAAGGAGCATTAACATTTTGCGTCCGCCCAGGAGCCGGAGGCGACGGAACTTCTCCCGAAAAACCCGTAGCGATCACAGTAATCTTAATTTCGCCCTGAAGCCGCTCGTCAATCACCGCTCCAAAAATAATATTGGCATTCGGATCGACAACCTCGTAAATAGTCTCAGCCGCCGCATTCACCTCGTGCAGCGTCATGTCAGTACCGCCGGTGATGTTAAACACCACACCTCTAGCGCCCTCAATAGAGGAAGCTTCCAGCAGAGGCGAAGAAATAGCCTGCATCGCAGCCTCCCTAGCCCGCGACTTGCCCGAACCCACGCCGATGCCCATCAAAGCCGAACCCGCATCTGCCATTACTGCCCGCACGTCAGCAAAGTCAACATTCACCAAACCGGGAATAGTAATAATGTCAGAAATACCCTGAACCCCTTGGCGCAGGATATCGTCAGCAACTCGAAAAGCTTCTTGCACCGGCATTTGTTCGGAAATCACCGACAGCAGCTTGTCGTTAGGAATCACGATCAGCGTATCCACCCGGGTTTGCAAAGCCGCAATCCCTTCCTCAGCTTGGCTGGTGCGCCGCCGTCCCTCAAACGTAAAAGGCCGCGTCACTATGCCCACAGTCAAAGCGCCCATTTCCTTAGCCACCTCAGCCACGATCGGAGCCGCGCCCGTGCCCGTACCGCCGCCCATGCCGGCCGTGATAAACACCAAATCCGCGTGATTCAAAGCATTAGCAACCTCGTCGCGAGATTCTTCCGCTGCCTTTTGACCGATCGCCGGATTGCCCCCCGCGCCCAAACCGCGCGTCAACTTCTGTCCGACTTGCAAGCGTTTCGGAGCATTTGAGAGAACCAGAGCTTGGGAATCTGTATTCACGCACCAAAACTCGACGCCAGAAACCTCGCTAGCAATCATCCGGTTAACGGCGTTGCCGCCACCGCCGCCGACGCCAATTACTTTGATTTTGGCAGCACTGCTGGGCATTATGTCTTTGGGATTGACCATAGGATCGATATCAATACTATCTACATTTACATAACCAGACTTGCGTCTAAACGGATTGGCGGAATCTGCAGCCACCGGAAAATTTTTTACTTCTTCCGAAGGGGGACTGTCTTGGTCAGACCCCTGTCTATTATTAAGCTTCATTAGAGTCGGGGATAGTAGATTACAGCTTGTTAACTAAACGCCAATTCACAATCAACTATAGGCTAAGTTGCGCGAAAAACTAACACTGGTAGATGCTTAATGTTAGCAATCTCGGATTTGGTCGGCCTCGCTAGCCCAGACCTCGCTTGACGCCATCAAAGTGCTTGACCCCATCAACGCACTTGTACGCCACGCAGAAGGAAAAAAAAGGGATACGAGCCCTTCCCCAATCGGTATTGAAAGAAAAATCTGATTGTTTTTTCCAGACGGGGAGGGGTATCAAAAAACTCTCCTTATTTCAAGCCCTGCGTATTCCTCGTGAGGGGCAAAAATTCTGCCTGTCGATCGATACCTTCTACCTTCTGTTGACAGACGATCAATTCTGGGCGCGAGTGGGTGCGGGAGTGGAACTCTCCAAACTCGGGGGGAGTTCTGGCAAATGGACGATCGGGGAAGCAGGATTTTTCAAGTCAATGTAGGCTATTTTGCTTGAATCTAGCTGTTTTGGCAATTGTCGCATTCGGTCTAAAACCTTAAGTTGCTCGCTCGTCTTGGAACTGTACGGCCCTAAGTGTACGGTACCGATCTCTGTTTTCAAGATCAAGTTGTTCGGGTCTTGCCAATTAATCTCAAACACTTTCACCGTCAAGCCGCTGAGTCCTTCGTAAAACTTCGGCCAAGAGGCGCGATACTGTTCCAAAGGCCCGATGACTTTTAAAGTGGGCAAAGAACGCTGAGGCTGCGTTCCCGGAATGCTGCCGGGCCCGATCGAACTATTCTGCGATCGCACAGCAGCAGTATAGCTCTCCGACGGCATCCAACCTCCGCGAGCGTCCAGCCACCCCACTTTTTCCTTGTCGCTGTTCGATCTCAACACCGCCGTCGGCTGCGCCACCGCCACCGGCAGCCGTTCTGCCACTTCTACAGTCAAACTCGGCGGAAACAAGTTGCGAGTCACCTTCGCTTTAGCGATCGGCCCCGTTGACTCCAGCTTTTCGGCCAGGGCCTGCGGTTGAATCCCCCACAGCGACTGCGGGTAAGACAGCGGCACCAAAGACCGCACCGCCTTATCCGACAGCCACTGATTGCCCTCCACCTTCACTTGTTCCGATCGGGCAATCAACCAAGCCGGCTGAGCAATCCACCACAGCAAACCCCCGGCCATTGCGCTCGCTGCCAGCATTTGCCACACAACAGCCGCCAATCGAGCGCGCCTCTGCTGCCGCAACTTTTGGCGCCTGCGCCCTAACTCTGTTTGAGAAACCGCTCCAAAACTAGCCATTTACCTATTGAGAATTTAATAATGAACGATTAGCACAAATTCAAAACTGTTTAATCTCGCGCACCGCAGCCCCGTTCTCCCCTACTATTTAAACAGATCCCCGCAAATTTACCCAGACTCCTGCCAAGATCGGTAAAATCACTGATCCCGCTAGGCAATTAAAAATTCTTAATTAAAAATTCCCAATTCCAACACCGGAAAAGCCCATTAGCAGAGCAAGGTTGTTAGGGTATTTAGGGCATTACCCCACAGGGCAAAAGATTACAAATCAAACTAAACTCAATCAAAGAAAGTTTAGACTTTCGATTAACTTTTTTAACTTTTAGTCGGCTTCAATTGTGATCGCACTCGAATTAGACAGATTTTATAAAGCCTGCAACCCGAGCAAAACCCTTGTCGCGGGAGACCCAGGAGATTATCAATACTACATTGATTTTGGTTCCGTGCGCGGCGGCAAAATCATTGAATCTTTACAGCGAACCATTACCCGGATCTCCCCCGACCAGCCAACCTGTCAGCTATTCACAGGACATATTGGGTGCGGCAAATCTACGGAATTGTTTCGACTGAAAGCTGAGCTAGAGCAAGAGGGTTTTTGCGTTGTCTACTTCGAGTCTTCCCAAGACTTAGACATGGGGGATGTAGACATCAGCGATATTTTGCTGAGCATTGCGCGCCAAGTCAGCGAAACTATGGAATCCGCTAAAATCAAACTCAGACCGAGCTATTTTACAAATCTGTTTGCAGAAGTGGCAGAATTTTTGCAGACTCCCATAGATTTGTCAGCGGAAGCGGAATTATCTGTAGGCATTGCTAAAGTTACTGCTAAAACTAAAGACTCTCCCAAACTGCGATCGCAACTCAGGCAATACCTCGAACCCCGCACCAACAGCATCTTGCAGTCCATCAACGAAGAACTCCTCAACAAAGCTAACGCCGAACTCAAGCACCAAGGGAAAAAAGGGCTCGCAGTCATCGTTGACAACCTCGATCGCCTCGACGCCTCCCTCAAACCCAGCGGACGCACCCAGCCAGAATACCTGTTTTTAGACCGCGGCGAACAGTTGAAAAAACTTAATTGCCATGTCGTCTACACAATTCCCCTGACTTTGATTTTTTCCAACGACTTTGGCCGCCTCGCCAGTCGATTTGGAGTCAAACCCAAGGTGATGCCGATGGTACCGGTGCAAATGCGATCGGGCGACGACCACTCCGAAGGAATGGCACTGCTGCGACAGTTAGTATTGGCTAGAGCTTTCCCCACAGTTGCTCCCCTTCAACGCATCGATTTGATTTCCAAAGTCTTTGACTCACCCGAAACTTTAGACCGACTCTGCCGGATTAGCGGCGGTCACGTTCGCAATCTCCTGATGCTTTTGTATAGCTGTTTGCAGCACGAAGACCCCCCCTTCTCTCGCGAATGTCTTGAAAGCGTCATTCAAGAATACCGCGATGACCTTTTAGGAGCTATCAATGACACGGAATGGGAACTGCTGTTTCAAGTCGTAAACCGACAAAGTGTAACTGGCGAAGAAGATTCTCAAATCTTGTTGCGAAGTATGTTTGTCTTTGAATACCGCGATCTAGAAGGTCGCTGGTTTGGCATCAATCCAGCCCTAGCAGAAACCAGAAAATATCAGGAGTGGCAGCAGCGCAGTCACCAAAAATAGTTGGGATTTTATGAGATTGCTTCGCGATTCCCCAATCTTTTCGCGACAAGTGAATTAGAAACTCTTTAACTGAAAATTCACCGCTCAAAACTCCGAACTCCTAGAATCGAATACACCACGCAGTCAGCGGCTTTTGCCGCTGGCTAATTTTTGTTGAATGTTGGCTGCACGCCGCTGATGCTATTGCCCAGAAAAATTTGCCACCACCAAGGACTTTCCCCAATCTCTACTCTCATATCTGCAATACCAGACCCCCTATGTTGGTTTTTATCTGTTGCTCTCAGCCTCCAATAATCCATCTTAGACGACATTTTTTTGCTATTTTACTGAATTGATGCTACAGATATATCTGAGCTGTTTACTAATAGCTAGCTGCCGCTATTATTCATAAATTTAGCGGTCGGCTATTTACGGTCTGCTGCTATTTATATGTAGCCGACAAAAAAAATATTAGGCCGCTTGAAATTTTACTGTCAAGTCTCGCATTCTCTGAGATTGAGAGGTATGATATTTTTACATTGAATTTAATGACTGTGTAAATATTCATAAAAAAAGTACGGAAAAATACGTATTTCTACTGATATAAAGCGCCCGATAGAGACGGGTATCTCTAAGTAGATACGATTTCAGTCACGATCGGCGAGCGTTAGGTAATTGATTTCTGCAAAAGGGGTGCACGCATGACCGATCTAATTAAGCTACAAGAAACTGCCAGCTACAACGAGCGATCGCTCAAAACTCTAGTAAGAGCGATCGCAATGTCTCAACAGCAATTCTCGCTAATTTTGGTGCGCTGCAACTACGAGCAGTTGCGGCAGCAAATAGCGCAGCGGCTGCGAGAAACGTCCGCAGTTCCAATTCAAGATATCGTCCTGCCAGCAGGAGTCAAAACCCTTTACACTACCCTGCGGGCAAACAGGTTCCCGATCGGGTCTTCGCCTGTCGGTGCCGGCTCGGCTTTGATGGTATTCGGTTTAGAAACAGTAGTAGCGATCGACGAACTGATGGCCTCTACCAATCAAGTGCGAGACGAATTTCGCAAAAATTTTTCCTGCCCGGTGGTTTTGTGGGTAACAGATGACATCGTAACCAAAATGATTCGTCTGGCGCCGGATTTCAAAAGTTGGGCCGCCGCCACAATTAAATTTGAAATGGCCGTTGACGAATTAATTAATTTCCTCGCTCGGCGGGCCGATACTATATTTAAAGTAGGCGAACTCAATCAAGAACTCCGCAGCAGCACCGCCGGCACCCTCCCTAGTTTTGGCACCTGCGAAACCGATTGGGAAAAACGCGCCCTAGAGCGCGAAATCAGCCCCGGAGAACGCTTTCTCACTTTTAACTCAGGGCCCCAAAACAGACGACAATCAGATATCCGCTCCTATTCGCCATTGAGTCCGGGCAATACCCTTGATTTGGCGATCGGCTCTTTGTCGCGCCGAGAACTAGAATTAGCTTTAAGAGATTTACAAAATCGCGGTCAAGAATTAGAACCCGCCCTCAAAGCCAGCCTGCAATTCGTTCTCGGTCGAGATTACTATGTCAGCGACCAAACCGAAACTGCCTTAATTCACTACCAAGAAAGTTTAGCATTTTGGCAGCAGCAAACCGGCAACTGGGAACTCGCCAACTGGGAACATTCCGAAAACCGACAAACTCTCTCCTCCTCATTGTCGAATCCTGTCCCCAACATCCTATTTGTAGAAAGAGAAGGCATAGTGCTGTTTCACATAGCCCTGTGTCACCGATTGCAAGCAGCCAGAAATCCGGTAGCCAACCGCCAGCACTGGGAACAAGCTTGGATTAGCCTGGAACAATCTAGAAACGCTTTCTCCCTTGCCTCGCGCCCCGAATTGGTAGCTGAGGTGACAGCACACCTCGGAGAAGTGCTGCAGCGCCTGAAAGCTTGGGGAGAGTTGCAAGCATTAGCTGAAAATTCTTTGCAGTTGCACTTCACTTACGGTACTCCCAGCCAACTAGCTCAAGATTACGGCTTTTTGGCTGAAGTTGCCCTGCAACAGTCGAGGTGGAGTCAAGCCCGCCAGCTAGCCGAGTTGGCTTTAGCAATTTTGGATCAAACGCCTAACGATTTGAGATTGCTGATTGAAGATTTGAGATTGGGGTTTGAGGGAAATTATCCAGAAATTGTGGGTACTAACGAGTCAAGTAACGATCCAAAATCTAAAATCCAACATCCCAAATCCGACAGAAGTTCGTATCTTTTACTGCTAGCCCGAAGTTTGCGGCAGCTTGACCAGTGGGAAGCGGCGGTTCATTCTTTGGAGTTGGCTCAAGCTCAAAGCGAGCCGAAGTACGACCCCCGACTTTACATCGATATTTTGACGGAACTGCAAGCGGTTTATTTCGAGCAGGGAGAGTATCTCAAAGCTTTTCGGATTAAAAAAACCCAGCGGTCGATCGAATATCAATACGGATTTAGAGCTTTTATCGGAGCCAGCCAATTGCAGCAGCAGCGACAAGCCGTCAATCCTTCGGGGCCCTCAGCTCAAAATCAAGCCGCCATCGCAGCGTCTATGACAGCTTACTCGCGCCAAACAGATATCAATAACTTGCTAGAAAGAATTAGCAGGGACGATCGTAAATTAACTATTATTCACGGGCCCAGCGGAGTTGGGAAAAGTTCTCTAGTCAATGCCGGCTTAGTACCAGCTTTGAAAAATATTACTCCGGGCGCGCGCGATACATTGCCCGTAGTAGTCAAGGTTTACACCGACTGGTTGGTGGACTTAGAAAAAGCTTTGAACGGCGCACTGTACGACAAACAAGCCGAAGAGGAAGGGAAATTAATCTCCAAAGGAGTACAGGAAATTCACAAAAAAAGTTGCTCGGTTATCCCCGATCGCAGCTCGGAAATCTCCTCTTTTATTATAGAGCAGTTGCGCGAAAATGCCGCAAATAATTTGTTGACGGTTCTGATATTCGATCAATTTGAAGAGTTTTTCTTTGTTTCGACTTCGGTGGCACAAAGACAACTTTTTTATAATTTTTTGCGCTTGTTTTTGAACCTGCCTTACGTCAAGATAATTCTGTGCTTGCGCGAAGATTATTTGCACTACTTACTGGATTGCGATCGCTTCCCAAACCTTGACGCTATTAACAATAATATTCTCGACAAAAGCATCCGCTACCAACTCCGCAGTTTTTCTATCAAAGATGCGCGGGCTGTCATCGGACACTTAACGGAACGGGCGGAATTTTATTTAGAACCGGCACTGATCGATGCCTTCGTGGAAGATTTAGCAGACGAACTGCAAGAAGTGCGACCGATCGAATTGCAGGTAGTGGGAGCGCAACTGCAAGAAGAAGGTATTACCAGTTTAGCACAATACCAGCAATTGGGGGACAATCCCAAAGCGGAATTAGTGAAGCGATCGCTCGAAAGAGTCATTTCTGACTGCGGGCTGGTTAACGAAGATGCAGCGTGGAAAATCTTGTTTTCCCTGACAGATGAAAGAGGCGTTAGACTGATAAAAACCAAACACGAACTCTCGTTAGTGACAGGCCAGCAGCCAGCAGATGCCCGCGAAACCGAATTATCGGCGATCGGCAGAAACCGAATTTCCCTACAGCGACAGTTCGCAAAAGACCCAGAAAGCCGACAAAAGAAAACCGACAACCTCGACTTAATTTTAGACATTTTAGTCGGTCACGGTTTGCTATTTCTGCTGCGGGAAGCCCCAGAAGACCGCTATCAATTGGTACACGACTATTTAGTGCGGCCGATCCGCCAAAGATTCGGTTTAGAAGCCAGACTTCACAAAGCAGAAGCGGACAAAAAAATGAGTCAAGCACAGCTCTACCGAGCCAATACTTTTCTCAAACAACTGCTGGGAGTAGCAGTAATCGGCGTACTGCTGCTGACCAGTTCCACGATCGCCGCCGTAAACTTTTGGTGGCGCGCTGTCGGTCAAAAACAGCTAGCTGTCGCTCAAACTCAGCGAGCCGAAATCAGTACCCTCACAGCAGCTTCAGAAGCCCTTTATTTCTCAAACAACAAATTTGATGCCATGATGGAAAGTTTGAGAGCCGGGAGACAGTGGAGACAAATCGAACACTCTCAAGAAATGCACACTCTCAAAGACACCGAAATTCTGATTTCTGCTGCCCTCCAGCAGGCAGTTTATGGCGTCAAAGAACGCAACCGCTTGGAGGGACACGGCGATGTAGTTTGGGGTCTCAGTTTCAGTCCTGACGGCCAAACAATAGCTTCTTCAAGCGTAGATAAAACCGTCAAACTTTGGCGTCGCGACGGCAGTTTGCTGGCAACTTTCAAAGGTCACACTAACAGCGTCTCCTCTGTCGCGTTCAGTCCCGACAACAAAACCATCGCCTCGGCAAGTTTAGATAAAACTGTCAAGATTTGGCAAACAGACGGCACTTTGCTAGCAACTTTCAAAGGTCACGCTGATAGCGTTACCAGCGTTGCTTTTAGCCCGGACGGGGAGACGATCGCCAGTGCATCTAGAGACAAAACTATCAAACTTTGGAAAACCGACGGTACGCTGCTGCGAACGATCGAACAACTCGCTCCCGTAAATTGGCTCAGCTTCAGCCGCGACGGCCAAATAATCGCTGTGGCGAGCGATGACGGTACTGTGAAACTGTGGAGTTCTGACGGTAAGTTAATCGCTAATTTGTGGCACAGCGAAAACAGAAAACCCTCGAAAGTTTACACCGTCAGTTTCTCCCCCGACGGTACACTGCTTGCCAGTGCCGGTGAAGACACAACGGTGAAAATCTGGAGCATCGCTGCACTAAAATACCCAGCAACAGAAAATTCAACACGAGCAAATAAAGCTGAACTGCTAACAACTTTGCGGGGACACAGCAAGTGGGTATTTGGTGTCAGTTTCTCTCCCGACGGTCAAACACTGGCTTCTGGAGGTGCAGACGGGACTGTCAAACTCTGGAGTCTGGCTGGTGTTGGCGACAAACGCCCAACCGATGCTAGCAACATTCAACCGGAGAACCGCTTGCTGAGAACTTTTGAGGGACACGCCGATCGAGTTACTCAGGTGAGTTTTAGCCCGGACGGCAAAACCCTCGCTTCGGCAAGTTTTGACAAAACACTCAGGCTGTGGCGGCTCGATGACGTGCCGCTCAAAACCCTCGACGGACACCAAAACCGGGTGCAAAGCGTTACTTTCAGCCCCGACGGCCAAAGGCTCGCTTCTGCTTCTACGGACAAAACTATCAAACTCTGGAGCCGCACGGGAGTTTTGCTCGAAACCTTGGAAGGACACACTCAGAGAGTCGCCAGCGTCAGTTTCAGCCCCGACGGCCAGCTACTTGCTTCTGGGAGTTACGACAAAACGGTGAAAATCTGGAATCTGAAAGAAGATGGGATAAATAATATTCTCTCTTGTCCTTCGGCTCCCCTGTTCCCCTGTTCGCCTTCTGTGCTGTTCACTCTCGACGGCCACGCCGACAGCGTGATGAGCGTGAGTTTTAGCCCCGACAGCGAAATTGTCGCTTCGGCGAGCAAGGACAAGACTGTTAAACTCTGGACGAGAAACGGCAGGTTGATTAAAACTTTGACGGGACACAAAGGCTGGGTGACTGGGGTGACTTTCAGTCCCGACGGAGAAATGCTGGCTTCTGCAAGCGACGACGGTACTGTCAAACTCTGGAATCGGGACGGTGGTT
Organism: Microcoleus sp. N3A4; assembly: GCF_036701805.1. Taxonomy (NCBI): domain Bacteria; kingdom Bacillati; phylum Cyanobacteriota; class Cyanophyceae; order Oscillatoriales; family Microcoleaceae; genus Microcoleus; species Microcoleus sp. N3A4. The sequence goes on along the minus strand of NZ_JAUBRJ010000008.1, from coordinate 121,713 downwards.
TGCTGAGAACTTTTGAAGGGGCTCACAACAGTTTTGTGTTGGGGGTTGCTTTTAGCCCTGACGGGAAAATGCTGGCTTCGGCTGGTTACGACAATTCGGTGAAGCTGTGGAAGGTGGACGGGACTTTGGTGGCGACGCTGCTGAAGGGTTCTAGCGACAGCGTGACTAGCGTGAGTTTTAGCCCGGATGGTTTGTTGGTTGCTTCGGGCAGTTACGATCGTAAGGTGAAGCTGTGGAGTCGCAGCGGGACTTTGCTGAAAACTTTGACGGGTCACAAGGATAGCGTGATGAGCGTGAGTTTTAGCCCGGATGGGAAGGTTCTGGCTTCTGCAGGCCGGGATAATCGGGTGATTTTGTGGAATTTGGATCTTGACGATTTGCTGGTGAGGGGCTGCGATTGGGTGGGGGATTATTTGAGGACTAATCCTAATGTGAGCGATCGCGATCGGCGCCTCTGCGACGGGGTGGCGGCAAAACCAAATCGATTTTAGATTTTAGATTTTAGATTTTAGATTTTCGATTGGGGAATTCAGTCGATTTTAGATTTTAGATTTTAGATTTTCGATTGGGGAATTCAGTCGATTTTCGATTTTCGATTTTCGATTGGGGGATTCAGTCGATTTTCGATTTTAGATGTTACTCACCCCCTTGAGGAGCTCGATCGCTAATTTCTCCCCCTCTCCCCCTCTTCCCCTCTCCCTCTCCCCCTCTCCCCCTCTCCCCCTCCCCCCTTTCTCAAAAACTATTTTTTCCTTCCCCTTGCTCTCGGCTTCCTGTAAAGTAAATAATTGTAAAGAAATATGAGTTTTCTCTTATCCTCTGGTTAAGACCGCCAGCTAGCATTCACAATTAAGACCCGGATTACAAGTTCCTATGTCACAGTTTTTCTCGCGAAAATTTCTAGCCTCTGTTGCCGCATTTTTTCTGGCTTTGTCGGTGTGGACGATCGCACCTGCGGCCCACGCTTTCAACAATCCCGATTTGTTGCCCTCAACTCAGACGCCGATCATTGATTTAGCTAAAGCCCTCACAGATATTGAAGAAGAGGGTTTGGCAAAAAATTTAAAGGCTTTTGAAGCTGAAACCGGCTGGAAACTGCGAGTGCTGACTCAGTACGATCGCACGCCCGGTTTGGCTGTCAAAAGTTATTGGGGACTAGATAACAAGAGTGTGTTGCTAGTTGCTGACCCCCGAGGCGGCAATTTGCTCAATTTTAATGTGGGCGACTCGCTGTATCCGCTGCTGCCGCGCACTTTTTGGGTGGAACTGCAAACCCGCTACGGTAATCAATTTTTTGTGCGGGACAATGGCGAAGATCGAGCGATTATTGAATCTTTGGAGTCGATCGAAGGCTGTTTGCGCCAGGGCGGGTGCCGCGTGGTTCCGGGTTTGCCGAGGGAACAGTGGGTTCTGACGTTAATTACGTCGGTGGTTGGCGGCGTCATCTGCGGGTTTGCTGCTCAGCCTCGGAAGCCGGGACAAGTTGTGGCTTGGCAGTGGGCGCTGATTTTTTCGCCGCTGTGGGGCATTCTGTTTTTCGCTTTCGGACTTGGGCCGGTGGTGACTAGGACTTCTGACTGGTTGCCTGTGGTTCGGAATGTGTCCGGTTTTGCGATCGGAGCTTTGGTGGCATTCCTAACTCCGGTGCTGGGCAAATCTTCTTCGTCGTCGGAAACTTAGTTGCCAGTCAACACTCAACAGTCAACACTCAACAGTCAACACTCAACAGTCATCAGTCAACAGTCATCAGTTATCAGTCAACGAATTGACTAAAAGCTGGTAAGCTGATACCTGACAACTCAGAGGCGACAGCTATCCAACAAATGGAATGGCACGTAAGCGATGCCCAGAGTCTGGGATTAATCGATAACGAAATTGGCGACCACGGTTTTTCAGCCGCGGAGTACGAAATAGTCCGCCGCGTGATCTATGCGACTGCTGATTTTGAGTACAAGTCTTTAATTAGTTTTTCCGATCAGGCTTTGCAAGCCGGGGCGGCAGCTTTGGCTGCTCGGACTACGATCGTGGTAGATGTGCCGATGGTGCAGGTGGGCATTACGCCCCTGATCCAAAATACCTTTGCGAATCCGGTTTACTGTTCGATGGAGGCTTTGACGCGCCCTCAAAAGGAAAGGACGCGGGCGGCTTGGGGGATTGAAACTTTGGCAAGACGCTATCCTGAAGGGATTTTTGTGGTGGGCCAGGCTCAAACTGCTTTGTCGGCGATCGTGGATTTGATTGAAGCTGAGGAAATTCGACCGGCTTTGGTGATTGGGACTCCTTCTGGGTTTGTGGGGGTTGACGTGGCTAAGTCGCGGCTGCACGATTCGATGATTCCTCACATTCGGATTGAGGGCCGCAAGGGCTCTGCGGTGGTGGCTGTGGCTATTGTTAACGGGTTGGTGGATTTGGCTTGGCAGGCTTACGGCCAAGAGGGGAACAGTTGACGATTTTGTGTGCTATTGGCGCGGATGGGTGGGTGTAAAAAATCGGGTGGTAATAAAGTGGCTGAATCTGTCTCTGAGCAAGGCTTTGATTGCCACTTTCAGGCATCGGTAAGTCCCTAATTGAAGAGTGAATGAGCCAACAGCGCGGCTTGAGTTCGATCGCGCAAATTTAACCGACTCAAAATATTCGTTACATAGTTCTTTACCGTGTTTTCCGACAAAAATAAGGTTTGAGCAATTTCTCGGTTGTTCGCGCCCGAGGCTATTAAACGCAACACTTCTAATTCTCTGGGCGTGAGTTGCTCTAATTCTGGCGGAGAAACAACCGTCGGATTAGTTACAGCAGGAGTCATCAGGGCTTTCTCAAACAATCCCGGGCCGAGTTGCGTGTGTCCTTTATAAACAGCGCGAATCGCTAACGCAAGTTCCTCGGGTTCGGTATCTTTGAGCAAGTAGCCTTTTGCGCCCAGCCGCATTGCTTGGCTGACATATTCATCGTCATCAAATGTGGTTAAAACCAGCACTTTTGTATCGGGATAAGATTTAGATATCGCCCCGGTTGCTGCTACGCCATCCATCACGGGCATCCGAATATCCATCAGCACAATGTCGGGCTGTAGGATGGGAATTTGGGCGATCGCCTCCTGTCCGTTTTCAGCTTCACCAATTACCTGCATATCAGCATAGCATTCCAGGATACTCTTGATTCCTCGGCGAATAATATGCCGATCGTCCACTAGCAAAATCCGAATCATTTAGCAATCCTCATATTAATTAGCGTGGGGAAACAATCTATTAGAACTCTTCAATAATTATTGTGGAACAGGCATCTTGCCTGTTCAAGATTGGCTTTTCTTGGGATGTCTATTTTTAATAAAGTTTTTTAGGGCGGGCAAGATGCCCACCCCACAATAAATTGATTCTTTGTGGAACAGGCATCTTGCCTGTTCATTACAACATCTCGGTTTCAACCGCCGAGTTTTATACCGAGTTCTATATGTTTTGAGAGGGCAAAGAAACCGAAATCCGGCAACCGTTTTCAGACTTGCTGTAAATCGCAAATTGACCGCCGACAGCGGCCACTCGTTCGCGCATTCCCTGGAGTCCGAATCCAGTGGTATTTTGTGCAGGATCGAAGCCTTTGCCGTTGTCAGCAACCGACAAATAAATCTGTCCTGCGTGTTGCTGCAACCCAACTGTCACCATCGTTGCATCAGCGTGTTTGTGAATATTTGTGAGCGATTCTTGCACAATTCTGTAAAGTGTTGTATTGATTTCCTGAGATAGCAGAACTGGTAAGCGAATCGAGTTGGAAACTTCGATCGCAGTCATGCGCTGAAAGTCTTGGAGAAGTTTGTCGATCGCACTTTCGAGCGACAATCCTTGCAAAGGATTCGATCGCAACACCGAAACAGATTTGCGAATTTCTAACAAAGCTTCCGATCCGAGTTGTTTCGCCTGTTTCAGAAACGCCAGCGCTTTCTCATCCTCCGATTTCCAAAACAATAGGGCATTATTGAGCTGAATGGTTTGAGCCGCGAGGGTGTGTCCGAGTCCGTCATGGATTTCGCGGGCAATCCGATTGCGTTCCTGCAAAGTTGCCTGGTCTTCAATTCGCAGTGCATAATGGCGGAGTTGTTCGTGAGTTACGGCTAATTTATCGTGAGCGATTTCTAATTGCTCTCGGCTTTGGCGTTCCGCAATCAACGCATTAATTAACAATAAAGCGAACACTAATGTCAAGCCAAATAATAACACATTGCTAAATCGCCATTCCCAAACAGTTGCAATGACTTTTTCAGGTAAAATAGGTTTTAATAACAGTAGCGAGCTATAGGACAGCAGGGCTAAACCCAATACTGTCACCTGCCCCGGCTGGCGGAAGATCAGACAACTACGCATCAGCAGCACGAGAAAAAGCAAAAAGCTCGATCGGCTCGATAACCCTTCCTGGACAATTGGCAGCAAAATCAAGCCAAATTCTAGGGCTGTAAATAAAATTTTTCTACCTAACCGAACTGTTGGCAAACGCAACCCGATCGCGCCGAAAAGTGCGATCGCGCCAACCCGTAACAGCAGCGACCAGAGCGACTGAAACGGATGCAGCACTTCCATCAAGGCTGCCGTCGCCAGCAGCAGCCACTCCAAATAAAGCAACAAACGAAAGGACGGATAGGTCAAGCGAATCATAGAACTTTTCCCCATCAAAAGCTGGAGCGATTCAAGCAAGGTCGCTGACCTAATTGTAGAAGGTATCTTGGAGTCAAAAAACACGTTACCCCCTTATGTTCAGAAGGAAGTTCGGCAACGCGCAGTGAATCGGGATTTAACGGATGAATGTTGAGGGAATTGGTCATTGAGCAATTCTCCCACTCTCCCATTCTCCCACTCTCCCGCTCTCCCGCTCTTCCCGCGCTCCCTTTTTGCCATAACAGACAAGTTATGTGTAGCATCTTAGCGAATCTGCCAACGATCGCGCTAGAGCCTTTTCGGCTGATTTTGGCATTTGGGACTAGGAAAAAAGTCACAACTGCAAAGTGCTTTTTGACTGGTCAAGTTAGGAGTCTTGGGTCATGCGCTGGCTGATTTTAACCGATAAGATTTGGTGGTGAAGGTTAATTAGGCGCAGTAAATAGAGATTCCCTACAAAAGCGCAAGGATTTTGAGCGCAATAGTGCTATTACCTTGCACTGATTGGGTTGAGAAAAATTCACATGGCTACTTACTACGGCACCCCTGGAAACGACAGCCTTACTGGTGGACAAGAGGCAGACACTCTATATGGCTATATTTTTATAGCCCCAGACTTCCAGTCTGTGGGCAATTTGCGACACAAGGGATGCTCCCAAAGGCTCAGCCGTAACCAGCCGAAGGCGTCGTTTCTGTGAGCTAGTAGCGCCCTGTTTCCAGATACCAATCCAGACAGCCGCGCATCCAGGAGCGCAAACCTGATATGTAGCGTTGGAGCTCGGCATCTACCTCAGCTCCAAAAGATGGTAGCTGCGCCGACAACTCAATAAAGGTTCGCACCTCAGCATCGTGAATTTCAGCAGCGCGTTCGATCGCCTCTAGAAAAGGGATCTGGTATTCGTGCTGTAGAATCAGGACTAGATTGTGAGTCTGCCCTTCCCGGATTTCTTTTTCGACAGAGAAGATGTCGTTTGCCCAGGCGAAAACATTGTTTGCAGCCAACTCTAGCCGCTTCACAATCGGGAGTTCGATTACTTCAGGCGGGAGCGCGATCCGATCGACTATCTGAATAAAGTCAAAATAGGCATAAACCCCAATTTGAAGCGCACGCATTTTCATGTAGGTCACCAGATTTGGCGTAATCCCCTGCGTGTGGTTTAGAGCTTCCCAGCGCACGGCTTGGAGTCCCTCTTCCATATCCCTAGCGAAACGAAGCATCAACTCTGGCGTTGCATTGAGGAACTGGTGTAGCCTCTGCCAGATATCTTGCAATGTGAGCGCTGCTGGCGTATCGCTGTCGGTGAGTGAGGCCCCTTTCAAAATATCGACAAGCCGAGCGTGCTCAAGTTCCAATCGTTCTAGTTGCTTGCTAGTTCCAGCCTCCTCAAATTGATCGTCAGCGATAAAACCCCAGACCAAAAAATCATTAAAAATCTCTAGGGCTTCAAGAGAGGCATGGGGGTGCGTCAGTGCAGCCAGCTCCTGAAAGTTTGCTGCACACAAGATTTGGTAGGCTGATTCATCTGGGAAAAAGTTGAAGAACCGCACCCATTCAATGGTGTGCTGTCCAGCCGCATCGGCATACTGATTCCTGGCTGAAGGAAACGGACAGTAAAGATCGGGGTATTTGATTTCAAGCATCAGCTATATTTAAAAAAACGGACTCTTTATAAAAATCTAGGGAGACTCATGGTGTTCCCAGGGAATGATAACCTGACAGGATTTTGAACTATCAGGATTAAACCTCCCGATTTTTGTACATTAACTTCTCACCGACACTCAAGCGCTCTCAAAAAAAATCGGGGAATTTTTGAGCCGACCTTACGGCGTTGCTGAATACAGATATGAATTCAAGATTTCCCAATTGCTATGGGCCAAGTATGGTGAGTTTTGTAACTTCGGAGAAAAGTTGATTCATACCGTAAATCAGCAACGCCCTTTTCCCCATCAAAAGCTGGAGCGATTCAAGCAAGGTCGCTGACCTAATTGTAGAAGGTATCTTGGAGTCAAAAAACACGTTACCCCCTTATGTTCAGAAGGAAGTTCGGCAACGCGCAGTGAATCGGGATTTAACGGATGAATGTTGAGGGAATTGGTCATTGAGCAATTCTCCCACTCTCCCATTCTCCCACTCTCCCGCTCTCCCGCTCTTCCCGCGCTCCCTTTTTGCCATAACAGACAAGTTATGTGTAGCATCTTAGCGAATCTGCCAACGATCGCGCTAGAGCCTTTTCGGCTGATTTTGGCATTTGGGACTAGGAAAAAAGTCACAACTGCAAAGTGCTTTTTGACTGGTCAAGTTAGGAGTCTTGGGTCATGCGCTGGCTGATTTTAACCGATAAGATTTGGTGGTGAAGGTTAATTAGGCGCAGTAAATCATGAAAAGAACAACGATCGCACCAGCATTTCTCCTCGTCGGTGTACTTTTGGTAGGCGGTTTGTCTGCTTGTACGCAATCCAATGCCTCCGAAGCTACCCAACCTGACACGACGGCGACCAATCCAGTAAGTTCCGACCAAGCGAAGGCGGATTCAGTTTCCACTCAAACTGCTCAACCTGTCGCGGCGACTGCAACTCCAAGTTCAGCGCAACCGAAGGCAACGGATGCAGAACGCGCACAGAAACGCGAGGAACTTCGCAAACAAGTCGAAGCGGTGTTGACGCCCGAGCAGGTACAACAGTTAGAAACTAAAGTCAAGGGAGGTGAAAAAATGCGGAAAGCTTTGTCCGAGCTAAATCTCACCGCCGAACAAAAGACAAAAATTAAAGAAATTCTCAAGACTGCTTATCCTCGGGGGCAAAAGCAGTCTCACACAAATTCGCAATAACGTTCTGATGGGGCAACTTGCAGGGCGAAACTGATACAAAACTTGCGCGGGTTCTCCGGCATAATCCACAAGAAAATTGATGTGTTGTGGAACAGGCATCTTGCCTGTTCTTGAGAATGATAAATGATACAAGATGTTAGTTACAACTGAGATGTTGCTCACCTTTTGCACCATTGTCAATAAGCCTTTTATGAACAGGCAAGATGCCTGTCCCACAAGAAAATTAATCTGCTGTAGAACAGGCCGGAGAGCCTGTTTTTGAGAATAGTGCAAGATGTTAGTTACAAAGGAGGTTTGTGATGATCGAGGAAATTATTAGTGAAAGTCGGAATGGCACTCGCCCTAAAGTTTCTGACGAAAATCTGAAGCTGAACGAGCAACCGACGCACAACGTAGAAATTGTTAGTGAAACTCCAAAAGAAGCTCTCCGTGAAGTTTTTCAGGAAGCTCCAACATTGCCGGAGAGCGAACCGGCGGACAGTGTTGCAGCCAAACAACCGACGGAAAAGGTGCTGGCGAAAGGGCCGATTGCGCTGTTTCTGCTGGGGTTGCTGCTGGTGGGTGGGTTGGGATTTGTGGTTTGGCAGCGATCGACCGCTCCTAAAGCGGAGAAACCGAGCCGCAGCGGTAGACTCCAAGTGACTCCGGTGACAGTGGCAACAGTGACGAAAAAAACGGTTCCGATACAGTTGCAAGCGATCGGCAACGTGCAATCGAGTTCTACTGTCTCGGTGACAGCACAAGCTAGCGGGCGGATTACAGGAGTTTATTTCAAGAAAGGACAAGAAGTTAAGAAAGGACAACTGCTGTTTTCGATCGACGATCGCTCTCAAACTGCCTCGATCCAGCAAGCTCAAGGAATCGTAGCAAAAAGCCAAGCACAGGTGCAACAAGCCACAGCCAACCTTTCTAAAGACCAAGGAGTTGTCGAACAAGCCAGAGCAACCCTGGACAAAGACCGAGGAATTGTCGAGCAAGCCAAAGCGACCCTGGAAAAAGACCAAGGAGCAGTCCAGCAAGCCAGAATGACTCTTGCTAAAGACAAAGGAGTCGTCGAACAAGCCAGAATGACCCTGGAAAAAGACCAAGGTGCAGTCAAGCAAGCGATCGCCACTTTGACCAAGGATCGAGCTCAAGCACAATATGCCGAAGCACAAAGTCAACGGTACGCCGAGCTCTACAAACAAGGAGTAATCAGTCAAGATCAAGCCCAGCAATACGCTACCAGCAGCCGAGCCACCGCAGCAACGGTCGATCTTGACCAGCAAGCGATCGCCAATGCTGAAACTGCGGTAAAGAGCGATCGCATCGGGATCGCCAATGCTGAGGCAGTCGTCAGAGGTGATGAAGTGGCGATCGCCAATGCTGAGACGGCGGTGAAAAGCGATTTGGTAGGGATTGAGAATGCTGAGACGGCGGTGAAAAGCGATTTAGTGGGGATTGAGAATGCTCGGGCTGTCGTGGAGGGCGATCGGGCTGCGATCGAGGGTTCTCAAGCTGGGTTGAGTGCAGACGGCGGTGCCTTGAAAAATGCTCAGGTGCAATCATCCTATACCAAGGTCTATGCGCCGATCGACGGGCGTGCCGGAAATATTCTAGTGACAATCGGCAATGTGGTGCAACCAAGCACCGACAAACCCTTGGTGACAATCTCCACAATTAATCCAATTCAAGTTGCCTTTTCGGTGCCTGAATCCAACCTCCCAGACATCCAAAAATACGCAGACAACGGCAAACTTAAAGTTGATGTCACCTTTGCCGGAAACAATCGTCCGATATCGGGAACCTTGTCATTTGTGAACAATACGGTTGACAATGCCACAGGCTCAATTCAACTGATTGGCGACTTTAATAACGCAGATGGCAAACTTTTCCCCGGTCAATTTGTTAGCACAACTCTAACATTAAGTCAACAACCAAATGCGATTGTTGTTCCCTCACAAGCTGTACAGACAGGGCCGAACGGACAATTCGTGTTTGTCGCCCAAGAAGACGATACAGTGGAAAATGTGCCTGTAGTTGTCAGCAATACAATCAACGGCTTAACTGTCATCCAAAAAGGTGTGGATGCGGGTGATGAAGTTGTCACCGACGGACAAGCAAATCTGGTTGATGGTAGCAAGATTCGCATTAAAACCGCAGCGGATGCTAAAGATAATTCAGATAGCACTAAAGGCAATAACAATTCAGACACATCTGGAGCCAAAGAAACTGGTGTAAAATCTGGCGGCGACTCTAATTCATCGGGAAATCAGTCATGGAAATCGCGCAAAAATCCCTAGGGCGATCGTATCGATTTTAGATTTTAGATTTTAGATTTTAGATTGACCCCACGGATAAATGCGGGGGCTTGAGGATTTTCGATTTGAGATTTTGGATTGATTCCACGGATCGATCGCGTGGCGGGTACCACCTTTGAAATTCTTGGTCAAAAGGCCCGATGCCCGATGCCCCATGCCCGATGCCCGATGCCCAATTCCCAATGCCCAATGCCCAATGCCCAATGCCCAAGAGTACCTCATTTACCAGAGAAAGGTTTATAACTAATGAATCTCTCAGAACCGTTTATTCGCCGTCCAATTATGACCACCTTGGTGATGGCGGCAATTCTGATTTTTGGTTGGATGAGTTATCGCTTACTGCCGATTAGCGATTTGCCAAACGTCGATTATCCCACGATTCAAGTCAGCGCTTCCCGGCCCGGCGCTAGCCCGGAAACGATGGCTGCATCGGTGGCGCGGCCGCTAGAAAAGCAATTTTCCAGCATTGCCGGACTCGATACGCTAACCTCAACGAGTACCAGCGGCAAAACTCAAATTACGCTTCAGTTCAATCTCAGCCACAGTATTGACGATGCGGCGCAAGATGTGGAATCGGCAATTTCCTCGGCATCCGGCCAAATGCCCAACGACTTGCCAAATCCGCCTACCTACAGCAAAGTCAACCCTGCCGACGGGCCGATTCTTTACCTTTATCTCACTTCCCCAACCCTGCCGCTTTCTGAGGTTGATAAATACGCACAAACCTATCTAGCGCAAAAGCTATCGACAATCGGCGGTGTGGCGCAAGTGCAGATTTACGGTTCTCAAAAATATGCTGCTAGAATTCAACTCGATCCGCAACAGTTAGCAACGCGGCAAATTGGCATCGATCGAGTGCAAACGGCGATCGAACAAGGAAACGTCAACTTGCCCACAGGAAGCCTTTCCGGCAGCCATAAAAACTTTACGGTGCAAACAAACGGACAGCTTCAGGATGCAGCAGCATTCCGCCGTTTGATTGTGACTTACAAAAATGGACAGCCTATTTATCTCGAACAATTAGGGCGAGTGATTGACAGCGTAGAAAATACTCAACTTGCTAGTTGGTATAACAACGATCGCGCAATTATCCTCACGATTCAAAGACAGCCGGGCACGAATACTGTAGAAGTTGTAGAGACGATTCAAAAATTACTGCCCAACTTAAAAACTCAGATTCCGAGTTCGATCGAGCTTGGGGTGATGTACGATGCGTCTCAATCGATTCGCGATTCGGTTGACGACGTTCGGTTTACGCTCGTTTTGACGATCGCCCTAGTCATCTTAGTAATCTTCGTATTTTTACGCAATCTTTCTGCAACAGTCATTCCCAGTTTAGCGCTGCCGGTTTCGCTGATCGCAACCTTTGGCATCATGCACTTATTGGACTACTCGCTAGATAACTTGTCGATGATGGCCCTGACGCTATCCGTCGGCTTTGTGGTCGATGATGCGATCGTCATGCTCGAAAACATCGTCCGCCACATAGAAGAAGGAGAAAGCCCGCGAGAAGCGGCGCTAAACGGGTCTAGGGAAATCGGCTTTACGATTTTATCGATGACGCTTTCCTTGGTGGCGGTGTTTATTCCGATGTTATTTATGAGCGAGTTGTTGGGGCGCTTGTTTCATGAATTTGCAGTGACGATTGCAGTTTCAATTATGGTTTCAGGCTTTGTATCTTTGAGCTTGACACCGATGTTGTGCAGCCGTTTTTTGCGCCCGGTAAATCACGCCAATCAAAGCCGGCTTTATCGAGCTTCCGAGTATGTATTCGATGTATTTTTGAATTTGTACGATTGGAGCCTCAAGAAAGTTTTAAAATATCACCGCACCACGATGATTTTGTCATTCGCAATGGTGTTTGTCACAGTTGGACTATTTATCGCGGTTCCCAAAGGCTTTATTCCCAGCCAAGACACCGGACAAATCACGGGCATTACTCAAGCTGCACAAGATGCCTCTTTTGATGAATTAGTGCGCCACCAGCAAGCAGTTGTCAGGGCAATTCGCCAAGATCCGAACGTGGAAGCAGTCAACTCGAATATCGGGGCAGGAGCGAGTGCAAATGGCGGCGGGGCGGCAGTTGCCGGAAATTCGGGAAGCTTGTTTATTCGGCTGAAACCGCGATCGCAGCGGCAGATGGGAGCCGATGAAATTGTGCAGAATTTGCGATCGCAACTAGCAGAGATTCCCGGCATTCAAGTCTTCTTGCAAAATCCTCCGGCAATCCCGCTGGGCACTCAACAAAGCACAGGATTGTATCAACTCGCGCTGCAAAGTTCTGACGTTCTACCGCTGCGGGAGTACGTGCCGCAACTGGTTGACAAAATGAAAGCAATGCCAGAAATTCAGGATGTGAACAGCGATTTGCAGATGACTTCTCAAATCAAAGTTGATATCGATCGCGACAAAGCCTCAGCATTAGGAATTACAGCTCAACAAATCGAAAACACCTTGAGAAATGCCTACGGCGCTTACCAAGTTTCAACGATTTACGGTGCAAGCAACGAGTATCAAGTTATTTTGGAACTAGAACCAAAGTATCAAAAAGACCCCAATGCTTTGATGCAGCTTTACATCGCGACAACAAGCAGTAATTCGAGCGATGATTCTGGCGGTCAAACACAAGTACCGCTAGCAACGTTTGCCAAAATCACTCCGGGAACTGCACCGTTAATTGTCAACCACGTCGGGCGGATGAATGCTGCGACAATTTCCTACAACCTCGCTCCTGGGGTGGCGCTGGGAACGGCAAATAGTGCGATCGACAAAATCGTGAAATCGGTAATTCCTGACAGCATTTCTACCAATTATAAGGGTGCGAGCCAAGTATTTCAAAGTTCGCTGCCGAGTTTGGGTATCCTGTTGGCGATCGCAATTCTCGTCATCTATTTGATTCTCGGTATTTTGTACGAAGATTTCATCCATCCGATTACAATTCTGTCGGGATTGCCTTCGGCGGGATTTGGCGCATTATTAACGCTGATGTTGTTTGGCGTTGAGCTCAACGTTTATTCATTCATCGGTATCATCTTGCTGGTAGGGATTGTTAAGAAAAACGGCATTATGATGGTGGATTTTGCGATCGAAGCCCAGCGCAACGACGGCAAAAAACCAGCGGAAGCAATCTATCAAGCGTGTTTAGTGCGCTTTCGGCCGATTATGATGACTACAATGGCAGCTTTAATGGGAACATTGCCGATCGCCCTAGGAGTTGGTGCGGGTTCGGAATCTCGCCGCCCGTTAGGAATTGCCGTTGTCGGCGGACTTTTGTTTTCACAAGTTTTGACACTGTATCTCACGCCCGTATTTTACATCTACATGGAATCGTGGCGGAAAAAGCTCAATGAGGTGAAGTTTCGGCAAGTTTTTTCATTTAAATGAGGACGGTAAAATAACCGTTCTAAGTTTGTAGTAAATGAGATGTTATACCAATGTCAATAAGTCTTTATGAGCGGGCAGGATGCCCAACTCCTACTCCCCACAAGAAATACAATCTTTGTGGAACAGGCATCTTGCCTGTTCTTGAAAAGCGGGCAGGATGCCCACCCATAAGAAAAGCAATCTTTGTGGAACAGGCATCTTGCCTGTTCTTGAAAATCGCAAGATGCCCATTCCACAAAACTTAATTTTCTTGTGGAACGAGAACGGGCAAGATGCCCATTCCACAAAACTTAATTTTCTTGTGGAACGAGAACGGGCAAGATGCCCGTTCCTAAACAAGGAGCACAGCAAACAGATTAAATAACCTGTGTAGGTTGGGTTGAGGAACGAAACCCAAAGCCCTGGGAATGTTGGGTTTCATGCTTCAACCCAACCTACGGAAATCAATGTTATTTAATTCTCATTCCTTACCCTAAAATATATGAACCTTTCAGAAATCTTTATCCGCCGCCCCGTAATGACCGCACTGGTCACAATCGGCATTCTAATCTTCGGTTTGATGAGTTATTTCCTGCTACCAATTAGCGCGCTGCCTCACGTTGAATATCCATTTGTCAGCGTCTCTGCTAGCTTACCCGGTGCAACCCCCGAAACAATGTCATCCTCAGTCGCCGCGCCGCTAGAAAGACAGTTTACGGAAATAGCTGGTCTCAATTCGTTTAACTCCACCAGTTCCACCGGTAGCGCGAATATTTCCCTACAATTCGACTTCAGCCGCAGTGTGAATTCTGCTGCTAAAGACGTACAAGCTGCGATCGCCGCCGCCGCAGGTTCATTGCCATCAGGAATGCCCAAACCGCCAACCTACCGCAAAGTTAACCCTTCAGTTGCGCCGGTTCTATACCTTTATTTGTACTCAAAAACCCTGCCAATTGCAGATGTAGATGAAGCCGCAGAAGTGACGATCGCACAACCCATTTCTGCGATCGACGGTGTGGCGCAAGTGCAGGTTTACGGGCAGAAACAATATGCAGTGCGGATTCAACTCGATCCGCGAGAATTGACCTCCAGGGGAATCGGATTAGATCAAGTTAGAACCGCAGTTACGCAAGGAAATGTAAACTTGCCAACCGGAAGCCTTTCTGGCGATAACAAAAGCTATTTAATTCAGGTAAACGGTCAATTGAACCGTGCAGCAGAATATCGATCGCTGATCGTTGCTTACAAAAATGGCGCAGCAGTGAGGCTGCAAGATTTAGGAAACGTGATTGACGACGTGCAGAACAACAAAGTCTTGAATTTATATACCGATAAAAACGTTACAAATCAACCTGCAATCTTGCTGGCCGTGCAGCCTCAACCGGATGCAAATACTGTCGAAATTGTCGATTCGATCGTGCAAATGTTACCCGCCCTCAAACAACAAATTCCCCAATCGATCGAAATGGGAATTATGTACGATCGCTCTCAATCAATTCGGGCTTCTGTAGATGATGTGAAGTTCTCCTTAGTTTTGTCGGTGTGTCTGGTTGTCTTAGTAATTTTTCTATTTTTGCGGAACTTCACAGCGACGTTAATTCCAAGTTTAGCTTTGCCTGTGGCGATTATCGGCACGTTTGCGGTGATGTATCAGTTGGGATACTCGTTAGATAACCTGTCTCTGATGGCGCTGACGCTTTCAGTGGGGTTTGTGGTGGATGATGCGATCGTAGTTCTCGAAAATATTGTCCGCCACCAAGAAATGGGAGAAGCACCGCTGGAAGCAGCATTAAAAGGCTCGAAAGAAATTGGTTTTACTATTCTCTCAATGACGCTTTCATTGGTCGCCGTGTTTATTCCGATCATGTTTATGGGCGGGTTGATCGGTCGGTTATTCCACGAATTTGCTGTGACTATTTCTGTGGCAATTTTGGTGTCGGGATTTGTTTCTCTGAGCCTCACGCCGATGTTGTGCAGTCGATTTCTCAAATCGTCCCACCAAAACCAACAAAACCGCTTCTACCACCTTTCTGAGCGGGGATTCGAGCTGCTGCTGCAAGGATATGAATGGACGCTAAAACCTGTTTTGAAATACCGTTTCGTAACGCTGATTGCTTCTGTAATTCTGCTGGTGTTTACGGCTTATCTGTTCGTTCTGGTTCCGAAAGGCTTTATTCCGACTGAAGACACCGGACAACTGATGGCTAACACAAAAGGAGCGCAAGATATTTCGTTTGAAGATATGCTGCTTCACCAACAAAAAGTCGTTGATATTATTCGGAAAGATCCAAACATCGCAGCGTTGAACTCAACCGTAGGTGCGAGCGGCCCGAACGCATCCGCGAACAACGGACGCATCACAATTAGGCTCAAACCGCGATCGCAGCGCCGCCTCAGTGCCGACGAAATCATCCAACAACTCACTCCTAAATTGCGCGGAATTCCCGGCATTCAAGCTTTTTTACGCTCTCCTGCTGCGATTCCGATCGGCGGTCAACAAACAAATTCACAATATCAGTTTACGGTGCAAAGTTTAGACTTGCAAGCGCTGCGTCAAGCGGTGCCGGAATTGTTAGCTAAAATCAAAACGCTACCGGGATTGCGCGGTGTGGATAGCGATTTGCAACTGAGCACGCCTCAGCTTCAAGTTAAAGTCGATCGCGACAAAGCCGCAACCGTCGGAGTTAGCGCTCAACAAGTGCAGAAAACTCTCAGCGCTGCTTACGGTTCGGGACAGGTTTCGACGATTTATACCCCCAACAATCAATTTACTGTTGTGTTAGAACTCAAGCCTGAGTATCAGCGCGATCCGAGTGCTTTGTCGATGCTTTACGTGCGATCGAACACCGGACAAATGATATCGCTAAGTGCGATCGCAAATGTCACCCAAACAGTCGGCCCGCTAACCGTCAATCACCTAACCGGATTGCCCTCTGCTACAATCTCCTTTGACACTCTCCCAGGCACATCGCTGAGTCAAGCAACCGCAGCTATCGAGAAAGTTGCAAAGGATGTTTTGCCGCCGTCAGTGACAACAAGTTTCCAAGGTGCAGCACAGGTTTTCAACCAATCTTTTAACGATCTCGGTTGGTTGTTGCTAGTTTCTATTCTGGTGATTTATTTAATTCTCGGCATTTTGTACGAGGATTTCATTCACCCGCTGACAATTTTGTCAGGTTTGCCGTCAGCCGGATTTGGTGCACTGTTAACGCTGGTAATCTTTCAGGTTGAACTAAATCTCTATTCGTTTATCGGGATTATTCTGCTGGTGGGAATTGTCAAGAAAAACGGTATCATGCTGGTAGATTTTGCGATCGAGAAACAGCGCCAAGAAGGCAGAAGCGCGTTTGAGGCCATTTACGAAGCCTGCATCGTCCGCTTCCGTCCGATTATGATGACCACGATGGCGGCTTTAATTGGGACTTTGCCGATCGCCCTGGGAGTTGGTAGCGGTTCGGAATCGCGCCGCCCGTTGGGAATTGCGATCGTCGGTGGATTGCTGTTTTCGCAAGTTTTAACGCTGTATCTTACTCCGGTATTTTACACTTATATGGAAGCGTGGCGCAAACGGCTAGGTCAACCAAAAATGAAGCTTTCTGAATTTTTCTGGCGTCCGAAAACTCGACCTTCGAGCCGAAATTAATCCCAAATCCGCGTTAAAAACTTCTTTTTTATACTGGGCGGTTTCAACCGAAGAATACAATCTTGAACGTGGATTAGGGACTCTGTTTTATTAATTAATAATCAGCGGGCGATCGCCTTTTTACATCTCTGCTTTGATTCGTGCGATCGCGGTCTTTTTTCCTGCCTTTTTTAATTTGCTGGCTCATCTCGATAAACAAATCCCTGCGTAAATAAGGATAGTCGCTCACCCACACGTCGCGGCTGGGAATGTAAATATCTGAAACTTTGGTAATCCGGCCCAAATCTTCTTGATTTGACATGATTAACATTAAAGCAGCTTGGCCGGGGGCAATTCCTTGGTGGTCTTTCTGCAAGGGAGCTCGGAGTGTAGTAGTAAATCCGGTTTTGTCGCCAACTTCTAAATTAATTCGCGGTTCTAAGTTATCAACAATTACGAGTTGTCCTTTTTGATTGACAGTTTCCTCTTGACTTGTAACTTCATCTGTGATATAAATATCCAAAACTCGTCCTTGCCAAAAACCGCAATACTTATATTTACGGCATTCTGCATTCCGCAAACTCGCCCACAAAATTGGCCCCCACAGCCAATACAAACCTGCAATCAATCCGGTAATTAAAACTAGCGGCCCGACATCGGAACCTGCGAAGTTGTAGAGGATAAGTAGGAAGACTACAGCTACCGCAGATATTAACATTCGCCTCAAAAAATCGGGCGGTTTTCCCCAGATATATTTGTATTGCGCTCCCGTGGCGACGGCAGGAATTAGTTCTTTAAAGGTTTCGCTGGTTAAGGGAATTAGCATAGGAAGTTCTTGGTTAGTGGTTGTTGGTTATTGGTTATTGGTTATTAGTTGGTTATTGGTTATTAGTTGGTTATTGGTTGTTGGTTATTTGTTGTTAGATCGTGTCCGGGTAATCGCTGATAATTATTGTGTAGTGCGAGCGATCGGAGCTCGCGCTCCCTCGCGCTCCGATCGCTCGCA
This sequence comes from Microcoleus sp. N3A4, assembly GCF_036701805.1. NCBI lineage: Bacteria > Bacillati > Cyanobacteriota > Cyanophyceae > Oscillatoriales > Microcoleaceae > Microcoleus > Microcoleus sp. N3A4. The sequence continues at coordinate 103,957 of NZ_JAUBRJ010000008.1, read as the reverse complement.
CTGTATTCTCAATGCCCAATGCCCAATGCCCAATGCCCAATTCCCAATTCCCAATTACCTAGAGTATCTTTTCCAGGCCGTAAACGAGCGATCGCAATTCAAGCACTTTGCGTATAGACAACAACACTCCCGGCATATAACAAGCTCGATCGCTCGTATCGTGTCGTAAAGTGTAAACTTGACCGGGGCCGCCAAAAATGACCTCTTGGTGGGCAATTAAACCGGGCAAACGAATGCTGTGAATGCGAATCCCTTCATCCGCCAAAGAACCCCGAGCTCCAGGCAATTTTTCAGTTTCCTCAACTTCGGGAGGATTGAAAGTTTTTCCCATTTCTGCTAGCATTTGAGCAGTTTGAATAGCGGTGCCGCTGGGAGCGTCGGCTTTTTGATTGTGGTGCAGCTCGATAATTTCTACGTGTTCAAAATACTGAGATGCCGTGACAGCGGCCTGTTGGAGCAAAACCATGCCGATCGAGAAATTGGGTACGATCAAACAGCCGATGCTGGCTTTGTCAGCGAATTTAGCTAAGTCTTGAATTTGCTCGCTGCTCAAGCCAGTAGTGCCGACTACCGGGCGAATACCGTAAGCTATGGCCGATCGCACGTTTTCATAAACTGACGAAGGGTGCGTAAAATCTACCATCACGCCTAACTGCTTTTCCTGAGATGCTAATACCAGCATTCCTTGCAAGTCGTCAGTGACAGGAACTTCCAGAGTACCGCATCCTGCTAATTCCCCCGCATCGGCGTTCAGGCACTCAGGAGAGCGGTCTACAGCCCCGAATAGCGTCAGGTCATCAGCAGTTGCGATCGCCTTAATTACTTCGCGGCCCATCTTGCCTGCTGCACCGTTGACAATCACCGGAATCGGAAGTTGATTCGTCATAATCTCAAAAATATCCTGAAATTTCGATCGACTAAATTTTAACGCTTGTGGAAATTTGGGGAAACGGGGGAATAAAAGACAGGACTTGTCGGTAAATCTTGAGAAACCCGGTTTCCCATCCCAGAAATACTTTGCCAAATCGAGTAATTAGCTTAAATAAACTCGGTTTCGGCAAAAGTTCTGAAAAAATTACATTCAATCTCATAATAAGCTCAATTCTGTAAGAACAGACTTGTGCGAAGCGAATTTGCACCGATATATTTTTGCTGTGACTGCCCAATTCTCTCGAAATCTTCGTTCTGTACTGTCTGTCGCAACTGGCCTCGATCTGAGTTCTCAAGGCTGGCGGCTCAGGATTTTGCCTGCAATGCTTGCGGGTGCGACTGTAACGCTGCTGAATATGGGAGTTCGGCAGTTGGGAGGGCTGCAAAACTGGGAATTGGGGGGTTTTGACTCGTTAGTGCGCTTGCAGCCAGATTCGGGCCCCGATCCGCGGCTGCTGGTAGTGGGAATTTCTGAGGGCGATATTCAAGCTCTGGGGAGATTTCCGATTTCCGACGAGGCGATCGCTCAAACCTTGACAAAACTGCAAAAGTACCAACCAAAAGTCATCGGTTTGGACTTGTACCGGGATTTACCTCAACCACCGGGACATCAACAATTGCTGGCTCAATTGAAAGCCCCAAATGTGGTGGCGATCGCCAAATTGAGCGATTCAGAAAGTCCGGGAGTGCCGGCGCCTCCGGGGATACCGCCCAATCGGGTTGGTTTTAACGACTTCGTGCTCGATACTGACGGCGTTGTACGCCGCAATTTACTTTCAGTCTCGCAAGCACAGAAGACTCATGCTTTCTCGTTTTCTATGCAAGTGGCTTTGTTGTATCTCAAAGACAGACTGCTGCCGAAAAATAGCCCTATTAATCCCAAACAAATGAACTGGGGAAAAGCAGAATTTGTGCCTTTAACTTCTGACAGCGGCGGCTATGCAAATATTGACGCCAGAGGCTACCAAATTCTGCTCAAATATCGGTCTGCCAAGCAGGTGGCGCGACAAGTCACTATCAGACAGGTATTGAAGGGGGAAGTTGACCCGAGTTGGGTAAAGGACAAGATCGTGCTGATCGGGACGACTGCACCTAGCACCAGAGACGTGTTTCTGACGCCCTACAGTCCCGTTAAAAAGCAAAGTCCGAAAATGCCGGGGGTGCTGCTGCACGCGCAAATGCTCAGCCAAATATTGAGTGCAGTTTTGGATGGGCGATCGCTGTTTTGGATGTGGCCGGAATGGGCGGAAATTTTGTGGAACGTTGCTTGGGCGATGGTTGGCGGGGTTGTGGCTTGGCGGATTCAGCACCCTGGGAGGGCGGGATTGGTTGGGGTTGCGGCGTTGATGGGTCTGTTGGCGATTAGTTTTGGGATTTTTACTGGGGGTGGGTGGGTGCCGCTGGTGTCGCCGGCTTTGGGTTTGGTGGTGACTGGTGGGGGCGTCAGCGCTTACAGGAAGCTTTACGATGCTTTTCACGATTCTCTGACGGGTTTGCCCAACCGGGATTTGTTTGTGGATTGCCTGGGGCGGGCGATCGCCAATACTAGGGGCCGCCGCAGCTATCTGTTTGCGGTGCTGTTTTTGGATTTAGACAGGTTTAAGGTGATTAATGATTCTTTGGGTCATTTGGCGGGGGACGAACTGCTGATGTCGGTGGTGCTGCGGTTGAGGGCAAGTATTGGTCGCGGGGATACTGTGGCGCGGGTGGGGGGTGACGATTTTGCGATTTTGGTGAGGAATGTTGATGTTGGCAGTGCGGTGGATTTGGCCGATCGAATTCACCAAGCTTTAATTGTACCTTTTGAGTTGAAGGGGCAAGAGGTGTTTGTGACGGCGAGCATCGGGATTGCCATCGGGGGCGAACCCGCTGCTACTGTGAGGGAACAGCCGGAACACTTGCTGCGCGACGCCCACACGGCGATGTACCGGGCGAAGGCTTTGGGAACGGGAAGGTATCAGGTGTTTAATGCTTCGATGCACGCTTTGGCGGTGGAGAGGTTGCAGTTGGAGACTGATTTGCGGATGGCCCTCAAGCGTCAGGAGTTTTTGGTGCACTACCAGCCTTTTGTATCTTTGGCAAGCGGGAGGATTATTGGGTTTGAGGCTTTGGTACGCTGGCAGCACCCGCTGCGGGGCTTGATTTCGCCAGTGAAGTTTATTCCGGTGGCTGAGGAAACGGGGGCCATTGTGCCGCTGGGCGAGTGGGTGCTGGAGGAGGCTTGCCGGCAGTTGCGGCTGTGGGAGGAAATGTTTGATTTCGATCGACCTTTGATTATGAGTGTAAATTTATCTGGGAAGCAGTTTGCTCAACCGGATTTGGTCGATCGCCTGAAGGCTATTTTGAGGGCAACGGGTTTGAGTGCCGAGAGTTTGAAGTTGGAGATTACTGAGAGTGTGGTGATGGATGATGTGGAGTCGGCGATCGCGGTTTTGAAGCAGATGAAAGGGTTAAATGTCAAGTTGGGAATTGATGATTTTGGCACTGGTTATTCGTCGTTGAGTTATTTGAGTCGGTTTCCTACGGATACTTTGAAGGTTGATAAGTCGTTTGTGGGGCGGATGGAGCTCGAAAGCGAGGGGGAGAATGTGGCGATCGTGCGGACGATTGTGGCGCTGGCTCACGCTTTGGGTATGGATGTGATTGCTGAGGGTGTGGAGACGGCGGCGCAGTTGGCTAAGTTAAGGTCGATCGGCTGCGAATACGGTCAGGGTTATTTTTTTTCTAAGCCTTTACCGAGGGATGAGGCTACTGCTTTGATGGCTTCTCGACCGCAGTGGTAGTTGTGGGTTATTAGTTATTAGTTATTGGTTATTGGTTATTGGTTGTTGGTTATTGGTTGTTGGTTATTAGTTATTGGTTATTGGTTATTGGTTATTGGTTATTGGTTATTGGTTATTCGTAGGGTGCGTCCGCTCGTTTTTTTTTTCGGGATAATTGATGATTTAAGAGCTGACGCACCATCGATCGCACCATCTTCTCATCTAAGACATTCACTGGTAGCCAGAAACCGGGTTTTTTTCCGAAAAAACTGTATCAATGCCTTGAATCCAGGTAAAAAACCCGGTTTCTTTGATATGGATGCGTCCTGGACATAAAATTTGATAATTTTTGTTATTATGGGGTGTAGTAGTTGACTCAAATAGGTGACTCAACATCATGAATATCTCCTTAACTCCTGAACTAGAGCAGTTTGTTCAGTCAACAGTCAAAAACGGTAGGTACTCATCAGCTTCTGAAGTAGTATGGGCGGCATTACGATTGCTAAAAGAACGGGAAATTTTAGTTGTTTTGAATCCGATTTCCTCCGACGAGAAGCAGAAACCCAGCTATGATTTCTCTGATTTAGTAGGCAGATTAACTTGGCAGGGAGATGCAGTAACAATGCAGAGGAATTTACGCGATGAGTGGTAATCGCTATGTGTTGGATACGATGCGATTGTTGCGCTTCAAGGGAATATTCAACTCATTGAATTACTTAAAGATGCTGATTGGCTTGGAGTTTCAGTCATTAGCCAAATTGAGTTTCTGGTATTTCCTGGGCTGACTCAAGACGATCGTCAGATTTTTGAGCAGTTTCTGCAACGAGTGGAGGTTCTTGGTTTAGTGGCGATGGATGGTGTTTTGATTGATAAGATCGTTGAAATTCGCCAGCAACATCGCTTGAAATTACCGGATGCGGTGATTGCAGCAATGGCAATCCAAAATTCAGCAAGTTTGGTGACGGCAGATCGAGAGTTTGGAAAGGTAACGATTTTAACGGTAATTAATTGGTAGCGATTGCCATCGATCGAGAAAAAGAAGTAAAGGGCGATCGCACTTTTTGACTAATGGTAAAGGGGCGATCGCCCTTTCTTGAGAAAGAGGAATAAAGGGCGATCGCTAATTTGTGCTTACAAAAGGGCGATCGCCCTCCTCATCCCCATTCATGCTATCGCCCTTCCCATCCCAAAAGACCGATCGCCCTTGCCATATAGCCAAAAATAGCCAAAAAGCGATCTCGCTTTTTAACTTATTCCAAAGGGGCGATCGCTTATCTGCGCTTACAAGGAAGGCGAGCGTGCTATAGTTGGCTAAATTTCCCGATCTTGAGCCAGAGGAGGCAGAGGAATCGGCGCGATGAGCTGCTAATCTCAACGATGCTATAATAGATAGGAGTTACGCATGACCTCAATTAGTATGTTTTTATAGGGAAATGAGATGAACGCTAAAGAATTACTCCTTAAGGAAGTAGAGAATATTCCAGAATTTATATTAGAAGAAGTTTGGAATTTCCTGCAATTCCTAAAATTAAAATACAATAAAGATAAGTTAGAAGCAAGCCTGCTCAGTGAATCTTCTTTGGAAAAAGACTGGTTAAAGTTAGAAGAGGATGAAGCATGGCAGAATTTGTAAAAGGTGATGTAATAGTTGTTCCGTTCCCATTTTCAGATTTAACACAAGCCAAGCGCCGACCCGCTTTAGTTATAGCAACTTTGGCCGGAGACGATCTAATTCTTTGTCAGATTACTAGCCAGAAAATCGCCGATCGCTATGCTATTACCCTTCAAAGTAGTGATTTTAGTGAGGGTGGACTTAACCAAACTAGCAACATTAGACCTAATCGCTTGTTTACCGCAGATCGAGAAATTATACTTTATAAAGCCGGTCAGCTTAAAACTGAGAAGTTAAACGAGGCGATCGCTAAGATCGTTGAAATTATTCAGCAGTAATTTTCTATTGTCAAGCGTTCCCTCTGCTTAAAATGCTGTTTGACTAGATTGTGTTGTGCGATCGTCTGCGCGTTGAGAAAAAGAGATAAAGTGCGATCGCACTTTTTGACTAAGGGTAAAGGGGCGATCGGCTTTGGTTGAGAAAAAGGAGTAAAGGGCGATCGCTAATTTGTGCTTACAAAAGGGCGATCGCTCTTTGAGTATGGCTATTTTGATGATAGCGATCAATCTTTCTACTGGCTAAAAAGGCTACGGTAACTCTCCTAAACGGTAAGCTTTGGCTCGCTGTCCGTTCCAATAAATATATCCTCCTTCAAAGTCAGTGCGTTTGCCACCATTCCAGTCATATTCCCGACGAGTGGGGAAGCCTAACCAACCGCCCGAACCGTTGGGAGAGCTATATTGCTCATACTCCCGCTGTAAATCACGCCAAAGGGCAACCGCGCCATACTTTTGAGACCAATGGATACTGCCCCATTCGTAATCTTTCCCTATTCCTGTTGTGCCTGCGGGAGCAGCAGAGGTGGTTCCTGCATTGAAATAGGTATTATTTCTGGGATTTCCCAATAAACCCTTAGTCTGTTGATATTCGTTTTCGATATCTAATTGCCATTTGGGAGTTTGTCGCCAAGATGGCTGTTGACCTGGTTGTAAAGTTTCTGTCTTTGCGTCAGTGGTTCGGAAGGCAATACGACCACCTTCAAAATCCGCAAAAATGGTGTCTCCATCAATGTATTCCCGCTTGATTGGAGCTCCTAACCAGTGATTGTGACCACCAATATTGATGTAGTAAGCACCGACGCTTCCCCAGGTAGCAACTCGATTCCCGTTATTCCAATGGTAGTAAAGCCTTGCTTTACCATTCTCACCAGCAAATTCTTGTAAGGCTAGGGGTGAGCCTTTGCTGCTGGTGCCACCTTTTTCGTCAGAGCGGGGATAGCCGAGATATGCCCAACCACCACCAGGAAGGTTTGCGCCAACAGGACCACCCACATTTTTGTACTCTTTGAGAATTTCTCCCCATACCACGTAAGCTTGACTTTGACCATCTTCGAGCATGATCAAAACTTCATTATTATTTGAGTCGAGGAAGCGTTGTGTCCAGCCATTCCCCCAGCGATAAGCATCACCTTGAGCTTTGAGTCCGCGACCTTGACCATTGACGCGGTTGTAGGCATCTATAAACAGGTTCGGTGCGCGTGAGCCACGACCGATCGGATTTTCTAGTGGTTTTGATATACCACTGACTAGCAAAGAGTACGCTTGTGTGAAGGAATTACCCGAATGATTAACATTAATCGTGTAAGTTCCAGCCATAGGTGCATCAATTAGTACCTGCTCGATATTATCGACGTTGTTACGGGTGGTGCGAACTGCTGGCGCTGAGGGATTATTTGGGTCGAGCGTCCAAGGACGAAATACTTGACCATTTGGTGCGGTTATCGATAAATCAAGATCGTTGACAAGTACACGAGTCTTTTCATCTAACCCATTACCATGTGGAGTTCCTGGTGGATCTGTCCATACGAGCGTAGCTTTTAGCGAGCCACTACCATTAGATGTAATCTGATAGCTTTGTTGAGAACCTGTGTATGTGTTTTCTATTAGACGATCAGTTACTTGATTTTTGGCATTAGTCAAGAACGTCGCAGCAGCAGCCCCATCAACAACGCCCCATCCGTAGGTATAATCTGGTCCTTTGTTGCCAGCATCGAAAGCTGTATGAGTTATTACACCTTTGAGTGTGGCACTACGAGGAGATGTACCGTAGAGGTTTTTGTAGTGTTGAGTTAGTAACGTGGCTGTTCCTGTTACGTTTGGTGTTGCCATAGACGTACCGCTATAAGATGCGTATGCCGTATTGGAACTAGCTAATGTTGAATAGACACCTACTCCATTACCGACGACATCAACCTTGAGTCGCCCATCATCCGTTGGTCCCCAGTTAGAGAAAGATGACATCACAACGTTACTGCTGTTATAGGGGTCGGCTGTAATTGCGTTGATCGCACCAACTACTAAAGTGTTTTTGGCTATTGCGCCCTTCGCAGATAGAGTATCATAACCAGTATTTCCGCCATCTTTACCAGGAGCATTTGTAACACCACTGTTGGGGATTTTATACCAACCTTGTCCTTGCCAATTGGGAATATTCCCTGGATTTGATGAGAAGTAAGTTACATAAGTGTTGTTTTTAGCTATATTGCCAAAAGCGCCCCCGCGATCGTTACCCGCAGCCCATATACTTAGCAAATTAGGGTTGTTCTGGAGTAGCTGATCTAACTCTTTAGAATCTTGACCGTACTTCCCAAAACCTTCAGCTTCAGAAAATCGCGATCGATCTCCAAACCAACTATCAATCTTGCCGTAAACACCAATTCCAGACCAATCCGGTCTAGAATCCCAGCCTATTATGCTGCCATAAGAATGGTTAGATAAAGTCAACCCTGTCTTAGCAGCGGCTTCTAATTCTTGTAAATCGTTGTTCCAATCATAGCTACGGATATTAACTTGATTAGCCATACCGCGAGCTTCAGAATTAACCCCAGTAGCTCCTATTGTTCCGGCAACATGGGTAGCATGATCGCTAAAATTTGAGGCTGCATCGCTAATTGCAACACGAGAGCCAAACTCTTGATGCGTATTGCGGACTTTTGCTTCATCCCATACACCAACAGTTACACCAGAACCATTTAGGTTTAGCCCTAAACCTCCACCTGACCAAAGTTGGTCAGCATTAGTTGTATCAGCAGCGTTCCGATTAGAAAAACCCCCAATCAAATTTAACTTATCTGGACTAGGCCCTCCCAGGAACCAAATATCATCAGTAAGTTTAATAGGCTCTGGTAAAAAGCCCATTTCTGGAGTGATTTTAATTACAGGTTCCTGAACTTCAGGTTCATCATCTTTAGGTGGTTCTACTGGCAATAATTCCGGTTGAGTAGCTTTTGCCAAAGTCAAAGCCGCCGCCATATTCAACAACCCTGCACCCGTCTCTTCATCCCAATTAGGCTCTTTCAAATCAGTGGCAGTATCCTTGATAATTTGAATCACTTGGCGATAGCTCAACTGCGGATTCGCCGCCCAAACTTGCGAAACAGCACCCGTGACTTTCGCAGTCGCCACCGAAGTCCCCGCCATCGCACCTACGCCATCGCCAGTAGTGGACAACACTGGATTTTCCACTGTCCCCCCATCGGCCAAAATATCTAAACCGGCACCGTAGCTAGAATAGTCCGATCGATCGTAAGCTTTAGAAAGTGCAATTTCATCATTAATTCGTTCCGCCGCACCGACAGTAATAATGTTGTCAAATTCCTGGGAAGCTTGACCCAAAACTGACATCACACCGCCATCGTTACCAGCCGCAACTACCAGCAATACGTTATGCTGGCGCGCATATTCGATCGCAGCCCTTTCCTCCGGCGTAAATTCGTAGCGAGTAGTAACGCTACCGTCAGGATTGATTTGAGTTAAATCTAAACTAAGGTTGACAACTGCATTCGGTTGATTCGACTCGATCGCAGCATTGACAAATTCAACCAAAGATTCCGCCCACTGTCCAGAACCGATCGCACGCCCCACCCACAAAGGCGCTTTATCGTTCACTCCATCAATACCCACACCGTTATTTTGAGTTGCGCCAATAATCCCTAAAATGTGCGTACCGTGTTCGTTACCTTCACCTGTGACGAGTAAGGGGTTAAAATCATTAGAAACGCGATCGCGCCCTAAAATAATCCGTGAATAGTCAATATCAGGATTATTACCGCTGAAACCCGTATCAATTACACCCACTAACGGCTGATTTGCTACAGGAAACTCAAACTGTACAGTTTGAATAGGTTCGACTGGTTTAGGTTCGACTTTCACTACCATATCTTCCAGCCGCGAAATCAACGCCCCTGTATTATCCGAAATAGGAGTCGATCCAGTTTGCTCCCTCAACTTCTCAGTCATGGCTTCTAAACGAGCAATCAAAGTGCGATCGATCGCATTTTCGGCAACAACATCAGCACCACCCAAATTACTCAAACGTTGTTTAATGCTTTCCAACCGCGCAATCCAATCAGCATTGACATTATTATTGTTGTGTGCTACTTCGTCATTAACTGGTTGAGTCACCGCAGGAGTCGAATTATCCTCAGTTGGTTTTGCAACTGTTGGAGAAATTGGCAATAACTCTTTTGGTGCAGCATCATTAACACCCGCAGTCTCAGTCTGAGTAACTATCTCTTTTTTCTGCGACTCTACAGCAATATTCGTACCTACAACTGGCACAGTCTCCGCTGCTAGCGGCGGCACAACCGCTGGAGTTTCTTTACTCTCAACCGCCACTGTTGGCTGACTTTCCTTCACCGACTCTATAGGATTTGCGGCTACAACAACTTGAGGAGTTTCAGTTTTCTCTACCTCAGTTACTAAAGCCTGCTTCGATTCCTCTTTCGCCTTGGTTTCCGCTGGCAAAACTTCGGGTTTAGTCTCTACCTTTGTCAGAGTTTCCGCTGGCAAAACTTCCGGCTTTGTTTCTACTTTCGCCTGACTTTCCGCTGGCAAAACTTCCGGCTTTGTTTCTACTTTCTCAGTTGGTATCGTTGCAGCAACTTCCGTCTCAGTAGTAGATTTAGCTGGCAAAGTTGGTGTCGCTGGTGTTTCGGTAACTCGGTCTTTTACCTCAGTTGTCGCTGGGGGAACAGGTGTTTTTTCAACGGGTAAGTTTTCAGTCGAATCCGCCACAGTATCTTTGCCAGCAGTTGGTGTAGTCGCACCTGTTGTCGGATTTGTATCTACCTTGTCGGTGGTTTCAACCTGAGTCGAATCACCAGAATTATTCGCAGTATCTTTGACTTCTTCCTCAGTCGTCACCGCTGGAATAGTAGGCTTTGTATCTACTTTATCGGTGGTTTCAACCTGAGTCAAATCACTAGAATTATTCGCAGTATCTTTGACTTCTTCCTCAGTCGTCACCGCTGGAGTAGTAGGCTTGGCATCTACCTTATCCGTTGATACAACCTTGGTTGCATCAGTAGTATTTGTGTCAGCATTTGCGACAGGCGCTGGAGTTTTTGGAGTCTCTTTATCTGAAGTTGATGGATTCAGAATTTCAGTTTCTAAATCATCAAGTAAATCTGATAATTCAGCATCTACAGTTGGTTTTGGTTCCGGGGTAATGTAAGGTTTGGCATAAGCAATAACGGCCTTACCCAAATCTGTTTTTCGCCAATCTTTATCCGGGTTAATCACAGTATCGAGCAAAGCAGCTCTTCCAGTCGCACCCCGCACCTGGAAAATGATATCATTGTAATCCCTGTCAGTCCCCGAATCTAACCGCATATCCTCCATGACAAAGGTATTACCTTCTCCCGTGACATCGGCAATTTGACCAAAGTGAAATCCCTCTACAGGATTCGCCATTGCCATAGAAAATAAAGGACGTCGATCGCCCCCAACAGTCGGATTATCAAACACAGACTTTACACTACCGTTGGGTATCAACATCACCCCATATTTACCCCCAGCAGTTACTGCAAAACTCTTGACTCCTAAGTAGACTCCTTCGTTGGCATTACTCTCTCCTAACAAACCGGCAAACCGCGCACCTTCTGTAGCATCATCAATGACTACATGACCTTTCACAGAGTTACTTAAAGAACGCGCTGCTACTTCTTTAATGAATGCTTCCGAACCAGGTTCAAATTTATCTAAATCGTCTAAACTGAAAATTGCTAACTCACCTTGGAACATCCCACCATCAAATGTGTAGTCTACACTGATGCGACCAGTTTCATCCGTAGTAAAAACTCCCGATGTAAAGGGAGAAATTAACTTTTTGTCTGTAGTCGGTTCTGGTTCTTTTTTGGTTTCAGTTGTTGCTACGGTAGTAGTTGAATTCTCTTTCTTTGTTTCTTCCCCGTTGCTGGTGTCAGTATTTTTTTCGTCCCCTGGCTTGCTGGCATCTGGGGAAGTAGCAATTAAAGTTTCGCCTGTTTTTGGTTGTTGAGTGGCAATTGTTTCGCCTGCAACTGCATCTGTTTTGGCGGCGACTGTGCTATTTGGATTGTTTGTGGCAGCAATTCCGCTGGGTTCTTCGGCGGTTGAAATTGCCGAATCGGTTGGTTTGTCGGGTGCGATTTCCCCCGCTGATGTAGTCTCTTCACTTGGCAGTTTTTCGCTAGCCAATTCAGTCGCTGTAACAGGTTTCTCCGGTTCAGGTGTGAGAGTTATTTCGGAGGCGGTTGTGACTGGTTTTTCGGTAGTTGTTGATGTTGGTTCGACCGCAGATTCAGTCGCTGCTAGAGGTTTTTCCGGTTCTGATGTGAGAGTTGTTTCGGATGCGATTGTGACTGGTTTCTCGGTAGTTGTTGATGTTGGTTCAACCGCAGATTCAATCGCTGCGACAGGTTTTTTCGGTTCAGATGTGAGAGTTGTTTCGGAGTCGGTTGTGACTGGTTTTTCGGTAGTTGTTGATGTTATTTCTGCGGTGACAGTCTTGTCATCAACAGCAGTTCCTGTAATTACATCTTTGTTTGCAGTGGGTTTTTCCGAAGTTGCGGCGCTGTTTGAAGGAAGTGGAGAATCTGATGTTGCACCGGTGAGGGTGTCTGCGTCGGATGATTGTTGAGTGCTAGTTGGTGCTAAATTCAGCGTGTATTTGATGTCGCCAGTGATTTGCAAAATTTTGACTGAATAGTCTCCGGCTAGTAAGCTGTCAACACTAATTGTTTCTGCATCGGTTCCCGCGTTGGTGGAACTGTAAAGTGTTGCGCCAGTAGAGTTTAATAAAAATACATCGGCATTCCCGCTCAAACCGTCGATCGACAATTGGAAATTTCCCGGACTGTTGATGTTAAATTTGTAAATGTCAAAAATATTTGTAGTGTCAACACTACCTGTGTAGCTTGTGCTGTCAGTCAATGCCCCGATGTTAAGTTCAGTCATGCTACCCCTGAAAAATAGTTGCTTGAAAATGCTCTTAATTATCTATCTGGGGGAACTTGAGGTTTTTATGCGAAGCGCGGTGAATCTTTACATAAGTTTACATTAGGGTTGCCGATCGCCCAAAATTTGCAATCTACCCGCATTTAATTTACTGGTGATTTTGCTTAAAACTCTTGTGGGGTGGGCATCCTGCCCGCCCCAAAGGTGCAATTTAAATACAGAAAAGCTTAGTTGCACTTCACTGCGGAAACAGCAAAGTGCGTGAATGTCAACAGTCACACGCCACCAGTCAAAGATTTCTCGCCCTCACGCACCCTACAACTGCGATCGCCCGCAATCGATCGCCCCAGACAATCCCTTATCCCCTACAATAAACAAGCAATTATTATATTTTGAGTTATCCTGTGAGTCCTACTGCCGAAGTCAGCAATAACCTGAATGCGGGTGCTGTGCCAACCGCTACCGCAGCCCGCCGCGCTGTTTTTCCCTTCACTGCGATTGTTGGCCAGGAGGAGATGAAACTGGCGCTGCTGTTGAATGTCATCGATCCCAAAATTGGCGGGGTGATGATTATGGGCGATCGAGGTACTGGCAAATCTACCACAATCCGCGCCCTCACTGACTTGCTGCCAGAAATTGAGGTGGTGGCTGACGATCCTTTTAACAGTCATCCCACCGATCCGGATTTGATGAGCGACGAGGTGCGCGATCGCACTTTATCTCAAACTGAGATTAAAATCGCCCGCAAAAAAGTCCAAATGGTAGATTTACCCTTGGGCGCGACCGAAGACCGAGTTTGCGGTACGATCGACATTGAAAAAGCTTTGTCGGAAGGCGTAAAAGCTTTTGAACCCGGCCTTTTAGCTAAAGCCAACCGCGGCATTCTTTACGTCGATGAAGTCAATTTGCTCGACGATCATTTAGTCGATGTTTTGCTCGACTCGGCCGCCAGCGGTTGGAATACTGTTGAAAGAGAAGGCATTTCGATCCGTCACCCGGCTAAGTTTATTCTCATCGGTTCCGGGAATCCAGAAGAAGGAGAATTGCGGCCGCAGTTGCTCGACAGATTCGGGATGCACGCAGAAATTCGGACTGTGAAAGACCCCAATTTAAGAGTGGAAATTGTCGAACAGCGATCGAGTTTTGACCAAAATCCGCCGGAGTTTCTCGCGAAATATCAGCACGAACAAGATGATATGCAGCAGAAGTTGGTGGAAGCTCAGGAAAGGTTGAAATCGGTAACTATCGATCGAGATTTGCGAGTAAAAATCTCCCAAGTTTGCGCGGAATTGGACGTAGACGGGCTGCGGGGCGATTTGGTCACAAATCGCGCGGCGAAAGCTTTCACGGCTTTGGAATGCCGCACAGAGGTGACTGTGGACGATATTCGCCGGGTGATGACTCTGTGTTTGCGGCACCGATTGCGGAAAGACCCGCTAGAATCAATAGATTCGGGCTATAAAGTGACTAAAGTGTTCGATCGGGTATTCGGCCTGGAAACCAGTTCTTAGTAACTCACATCTTGCACCATTCTCGCTTAACAGGCTTTCCGGCCTGTTCCACAAAGAGTAAATTTTCTTGTGGAACAGGCCGGAAAGCCTGTTCATAAAAGGCTGATAAGGACTAAAGTCCTTACTACGAACAGAAACACCAACTATTTTAGGAAACAAGTATATTAGTCATCAGAGTGTAGAAATAAAACTAAAAATCAATGACGGTAACTGATGACTAATCGCCCATGAAAAAGATAATTTTAGGATTAGATCCGGGCTTAGCAAGCCTCGGATACGGCGCAATTTCCTGTCAAATTGTCCCCGGAAAAGAAGATGAAAATGTTGTTTCCATGATTGATTGCGGCGTAATTAAAACAACGCCAAAACAGGAAATGGGACAGCGCCTCAAAACAATTTACGAGGATTTGCACGCCGTAATTGAACAGGTAAAACCAGATTTAGCAGTAGCAGAAAAACTGTTCTTTTACAAAATGGGAAATACCATACTGGTAGCGCAAGCGCGGGGCGTTTTGACACTGGTATTGGCGCAGTGTGGAGTGCCGCTGTTCGAGTTTACGCCAGCGCAAATCAAACAAGCTTTAACAGGGCGCGGGAATGCTGATAAATCCGAAGTGCAAGATGCCGTAGCGCGGGAGTTGGAGTTGGGTTATATTCCGAAACCGGATGATGCGGCGGATGCTTTGGCGGTGGCTTTGACTGGTTGGTACGATGATGATATTTGTCCGAAAAAAATCCCATTGGAAACCGTAAAAATTTAATCTAATCTTCAGTCCGCGCAGGCGGACTTTGTTTTTGTAGAAGCGATTTCAATCGCCGATTCCCATTGCCGATTCCTAATTCCCATTCAAACCATCGGCAAATTCAACACAAATCCGGGCAACACATCTTCTCCCGACAAACTAACCGGAAACTGTACAATCTCTACCTCGCTAGCAGCCCGATAAATTTCCACTTGTCCGTCTTGTGGATTAATCAGCCAACCCAAGCGCAAGCCGCTGTTCAGATATTCCTGCATTTTCTCCTGAAGCGGCCTTAGCGAGTCTGTGCGCGATCGTAATTCTATGACAAAATCAGGACAAATTGGCGGGAATTTCTCTTGTTGTTCTTCTGTTAAAGCCGACCATCTTTCTAAACTAACCCAAGCTGCGTCGGGAGAGCGATCGCCATTATTAGGCAACCGAAAAATTGTTGAAGAACTAAACACCCTCCCTAGCTGCGTTTGCTGATTCCATATCCAAACTAAACCAATTAAACCCGCTTCTCGATTGCCGCTGACTCCGCCTACTGGTGACATAATAATGATTTCTCCTTTAGCTGTCCGTTCAAATTGCCAATCTCGATTCATCTGGCACAAACGGTAAAACTGTTCGTCTGTTAGTTCGACAGTATCTAAGTTTAAAGTAACGGTTGTCATTTTTCCTAACTCCCTAGAAATATGAGTTCTGCAAACCTATTTTAGCGCCACTTTTTGTCAATGACAGACGAACTAATCTAATTTAACATCAGTCGTATAGCACTTAAGCTTTTAGACGGGTTTAAGCCCCAGGTGGACTAGAGTGCAAATGCCAGATATCGATCGCATTTAACATCAGTCCTCTGAAAGAGGACTTAAGCTATGAGACGGGGGTTTAAACCCCCGTCGGAGTATTGCGCGAGTGCCAGATATCAGTTAAAACAAAAATTAAATTCGATCGCCCAATCCCAACCTCAAAAAAAAATGCTATAATATCACCTTTAATTGCTAAACTTGTCCAGCCAGCAGAGAACACAGGAAAATAATATGGTGATTATTACCTCACAACAAATTGCCCAATTTCGCTCGCAATTAGCCGAATACCCCGAAGCCCTAAAAGCCCTCGATGAAATCGAAGATTGCGAAGGTAACATCGAAGATGCAGCGATATCTCTAGCAATTCAAGCCGGACAAGAACCGAATATATCAGAAAATTGGTTAGACGGATTGGCCAAAAGATGCCGCGTTGCTATCTGCAAATCAGAGGTTAAAGAAGAGTTGACAAACGGACAATTGAATGCAGCATTTAGAGATTTAGTGGCAGCAAAAACTTGCCCGGAAATATTGGTGACTTCGGTGATTATTTATGTATTTAAAACAGGGGTGAATGATTTTTGCGAGCCTCTCGAATATCAACTGTAAAGCCATCGATGCAGTTAAGATCGCCCCTATTTCATAAAACATCATACTCAATCTGGGTTAAAAAACCCCCTTTATTCTCAGTCCCCGCGGGCGGACTTCGTTTGACTGTTGAGCGATTTCAATCGCCAAATCTTAGGGATTTTTAGCGCGGATTTTGTATAAAACATGATAAAGCGAGGCGATCGCACTTTTGCTCTACCCTTGTGCACTGCTGTACCCAGCAGGCACGAAATCCGGCGACAAAGCCAAAGATTTTCCCAGCAAACGAGCAAGTTGCACTAAAAAATTAGCAGTATCTTTGTCACCTTCGCGGGCCATTGAAGCCGATATCTGGATTAGCATTTGCACAAATCCCGCATCAATTAAATCGGAACAGGAACTCAAAACCTCTGGTTCTTGGCCGTTGGGACAGGTAAGCACTCGCTCGATTAAGTTCAAATAAGCCTCTTGACGTTCTGGATTCATTTTGGGAGGATCTGTACAGTAAATAATTTATTATTACGTTTAAGTCTGTCCTGTCAATCAGGCGATCGAATATGCGATCCCCGTCTTTCCTCTAGAAACTCCATTCAGTCGGGAATAGACAGAAGCTTAAAGAAAATCTTAAGTTTCTAAATGCTAGTTTAGTCGAGGTAAAGTGGGCCTCGGCGCACGCTAGGATTCAAGGTAAGGTGCGCCGAGGCTCACCCTACGATTCAAGGGAATTAAGAATATACAAAATGAAAATAGGAATATTTTTAGGGAATTTAGGAAATCCCGCCATCTACTATCCCAAACTAGCCAAGATTACCGGCGGTGTCACAGCCAGTATTTTGCTGTGCCAATTATTTCAATGGCAATCTGAACTAAAACATTCTGAATGGCTAACAACTAACTGCGATGAGATTGAAGCAGTTACTGGTTTAAATTCCGAAGAACAAGAATTAGCCATAAGTCAACTCAAAAGTCGATCGCTCATCAAAGCAAAATCAATTAATTACCACATATACACCTTAGAACTCTGGGCAGATTTTGACGCATTCGAGGCAGAAATAAATAATCATTTCACAGCCAACCCTGAAGATATCATAACACAAACTCTCCCCAAAAGCCTCAATTATCCTGTAGACATAGTTGCCGATAATTCCCAATCGAATCAGAGCATTAAAACCGACAAATTCTTCGGTCAACCCCGCCAGCAAATAGCCGTTGCTGTCACCCCAAATTACCGATTTAGCGGCCCTTGGAACTCCCAAGAACAACTGCACAACTTTCAGCGAGCTTTAGAAGCATATGCTCAAGAACGCAACTTAGGATTCGGCAATCCTTCGGGATGGGCATTTAAAATTATTGACAGCATGACAAAAGGCTTAACCTCGACTTTTTGGGAGGAATTTATCGCCGGAATCCCTTTAGGAGAAAGTCAGAAAGTCAAGCGGGATTGGGAAATCGAGCCGGAAGTGCCTTATCCTGCATTTGAAGAAGAGCGAATTCAGTATTACGTCCACAAAGGAGAACCGTTAGAAGCAGCAGTCTCCAGAGCTCGTGCTGACTTGAGAAACCCGGTTTTGGGGAAAGATTTGTGGGAGGGATTTTTGCGAAAGTGCGATCGCCTTGCTGATGATGCACTCAAAGCCAAACAGCAGGGCGTTGACACACCATATCTGCCCTCTTCCTTCAACGAAAAACCGCAAATCACCAAGGATAGCGTAATGCGGAAATTAGGGGCGATCGCGCTTCCATTGGCCTTAAATCAATCCACATCTGAAACAATTGCTAAACCGCCAAAACTAGAACAAAAAGAGCCGCCAACCGCCGCCGAAATACCCAGTATTTCCTCTTTGCAAAAAGCTTACAACACTCCTCTCGGTCGAAGTATAATTGAAAAACAAATCGCTGCAAATCCAGACTGGGGCTACGAAATAGTAGACGGTGAAATAGTCGAATCTATCCCTTTTTAGTAACATTCCTAGACGCAACCGGCGCAATTAGTAGGGTGCGTCAGTTGGGAAAACCTATTTTTTCTACTAAACTCAAGACTGACGCACCATACAAGCTAAGCAGATATGAAACGAATTAGCGATATCAATCCGCTGGGGAAAGAGCGACCTAATCCTTCTGAGGAAGAGAGGGAAAAACTGCGGCAGGAAAGGTTGCAGCGAGAAAGAGATGAAGGATATCAAATGTTAGTTGAACTCTGCAATTTAGGCGAATATGACATGGCCCAGCAGTTGGCAAATCGACAGTTTAATTGGGGTTATGAAATATTTGATGGGATTGTGATGGAAAGGATAGATTAGGTTCGCAGTTATCCCATTTGTCACTTTCATGGGCGGGCAAGATGCCCGCCCCACAAAAAAATTTAATATGTCGTGGAACAGGCATCTTGCCTGTTCCTAATAATGGTACAAATTGACTATCATAATCTCTATGTTATAATTATAACTAAAACTTAAATAACTATTTAACTATGACGACAACTATTAATGCCAAAAATATAACGCTCGGTGAAGTCAGTCAAATTTTGAAATTCCAAGAGCAGCTTAATAATGACACGTACACAACCTTTTTGTCCTTAGAATCTTTGACAGAGATAGAACAGTTAGAACTCGCCCAAATTCGCAGCGATTTTCGCGAATACCTCTCAGTGGAAAGAGTCTCTGAAGGACTGGTACAAGCTTTAACTACGTTTCCCTTAATGCGATTGGCTGGCTTCTACCGCGGCCCAATCAAGATGAGTCTAGAACAAGATATTGCTAATATCACTATAGAAGATGAAGACACAACGATTACAGGCAGATTTGACATTTTAGCAATCAATAAAGAGAAACAAATCGCCACTGACATACCATTTTGGATTTTAGTAGTAGAATCTAAAAATAGTCTAATTGCTCCCCGCGCTGGTTGGCCCCAACTCCTAACTTACGCCTGTAAAAGTTTAGAATATCAAGAGTTTGTTTGGGGATTGGCAACTAGCGGAGAGTTTTATCAGTTTGTCAATATCCGCAGAGGAAATCCTCCAACCTATCAGCTAATGCCATTTTTGACTTTGATGGAGCCCGAACCTTCAATTTTGTTGCTGCAAGTTTTAAAGGCTATTTGTAAGCTATAAAAAATGAGGCCGGGAACATTCCCCGCCTCAAATCTTATACCACATCCCCCTTTCTTTATTCTTCAGTCCGCGTAGGCGGACTTCGTTTGTCTAGCTGCGATTTCAATCGCCTTTCATAAAAGGGGAAAGGGTAACTTTTTAGTAGCCTCTGGTGTTCGGCTTGTGCACGATGAAGCTGAGCACTTGGCATTGCTTCACGTTGTCAAAACCCATGACGCGGATGTAGCAACCAGGATTGTCTTGACGGCAAGCTTGAACTTCTGCCATGATTTCTTGGACGCTGCGAGCACCAAACAAAGGCAACTTCCACAAAGTCCAGTAGCGCATTTCAGCAGCAGAGGTTTCGTTGAATTCTACGCCGGGAATGTAGCCTTGATCCAGGATGTACTGGAGTTGCTTGGCAATTTGCGCGTCTGTCAGCGGGGGCAAATAGGACAGAGTTTCGTAACGACGCTCTTTAGGTAAAGTCTTCATTTTTTGTATCTCTAAGGTGTGTGTTCGATCGCACTTGTCGATCGATTAACTCGACAAATTATCCAGATTCGGTTCAGAATCTATTGATGTTTCAGGATTACTGATAGAAACAGACCAATTAAGTTGCGTAATTCGCTCTAAATGCTGGCGTCTGTGTTCCATATTCGCCTGTTGAATGCCAGTACAAACCATTTCTGGCAAAAATTCCGTCACATCGTGAGCCAGATACTCTCGCACAGTCATGATCCGAAATCCTAAATCTTGATTTTCCCTCAGCAATTCTTGAATGTAAGCTTCTCCATCTTGGATTTTGCCCTTAGTGGAAAAGTCGTTCAACCAGATTGCCAGAGGAGGATTGGTTTCGCTCAACTGAGCGACCACAATCCGCACGGATTGATAGGTTAGGTAACTTGCCAGCACCTTAGCGGTGTCTTTCGCAACTTGTTTGAGATCCATTTTTGACCCCAGCTCCCTCAAATTTGAGATTTTGGATTTTAGATTTTGGATGCAAACTTACTGGTAAATCTTCTTCAAAGATAAAGACTTCGCAGCAAGTTTGCGACCTAAAACCTAAAATCTCAAACCCAAAATCATCAAACGGTATCCATTGCCTCGAACTCAAACTTGATTTCTTTCCAGAGTTCGCAAGCAACAGCCAATTCAGGGCTCCATTTGCAAGCTTCGCGAATGATGTCTCCGCCTTCGCGCATCAAGTTGCGGCCTTCGTTACGAGCTTGGACGCAAGCTTCCAAAGCAACGCGGTTAGCTGTTGCACCAGGTGCGTTGCCCCAAGGGTGGCCCAAGGTGCCGCCGCCGAACTGCAAGCAGGAGTCGTCGCCGAAGATTTCAACCAAGGCTGGCATGTGCCAGATGTGGATACCGCCGGAAGCAACTGGCATGACACCAGGCATGGAGGCCCAATCTTGGGTGAAGTAGATACCGCGAGCGCGGTCTTCTTCGATGTGGTCTTCGCGCATCAAGTCTACGAAGCCCATCGTGATGCCTTTTTCGCCTTCGAGTTTGCCCACAACTGTACCGGAGTGCAGGTGGTCGCCGCCGGACATCCGCAAGCACTTGGCAAGTACGCGGAAGTGGATACCGTGGTTCTTTTGACGGTCGATTACGGCGTGCATGGCGCGGTGAATGTGCAACAGAATACCGTTGCGGCGGCACCATTTGGCCAAGGTGGTGTTTGCAGTGAAACCACCTGTCAGGTAGTCGTGCATGATGATGGGGGTTTTGATTTCCTTAGCGAACTCAGCCCGCTCCATCATTTCTTCGCAGGTGGGGGCAGTTACGTTGAGGTAGTGACCCTTGACTTCGCCGGTTTCTGCTTGAGCTTTTTCAATAGCTTCTTGAACGAACAAGAAACGATCGCGCCAGCGCATGAACGGTTGCGAGTTGATGTTTTCGTCGTCTTTGGTGAAGTCCAAACCGCCGCGCAGAACTTCGTAAACGGCACGGCCGTAGTTCTTAGCAGACAGACCCAATTTGGGCTTAATTGTACAACCCAGCAAAGGACGACCGTACTTGTTCAATTTGTCCCGCTCAACGGTAATACCGTGAGGAGGGCCTTGGAAAGTTTTCAGGTAAGCAATGGGAATCCGCAAGTCTTCCAACCGCAGAGCGCGCAGAGCTTTGAAACCGAACACGTTACCGACCAAAGAGGTCAGCAAGTTGGTGACTGAACCTTCTTCAAACAAATCCAAAGGATAGGCAATGAAGCAGATGTACTGGTTGTCTTCACCGCGAACTGGCTCGATGTCGTAGCAGCGGCCTTTGTAGCGGTCGAGGTCGGTCAGGAGGTCAGTCCAAACAGTCGTCCATGTACCAGTCGAAGATTCAGCAGCCACAGCAGCTCCAGCTTCTTCTGGGGGAACTCCCGGCTGCGGTGTGACGCGGAATGCAGCCAAAACATCTGTATCTTTGGGGGTGTAGTCTGGCGTGTAATACGTTAGTTTATAGTCTTGAACTCCGGCTTTATACCCAGCCTTTGATTGAGTTTGGGTTTGCGCGTAAGCCATATCTCGCTTCCTAGTATTCGCTTAATTTTTTTGCCCGATCGCAGGCTTTTAGTAATATATCAATAAAGTGACGCTCTCAAATTTTAATATTCTTTTAATCATCATAAGTATTATTTATTTGGCTTTACATTAGGAAAATATTTGTAACATATCTTATAAAACGCAAGCAGCGAAGGATGCAGGAGGAAAGGCTGGGGATCGAGGAGATTTTGGATTTTAGATTTTAGATTTTAGATTGAGGAAACAGGAAAGATTAGTCATAAATACTTAATTTTATGGTGGAGATCGATTAAATTTGAGATTGTAAATTTTAGGTTGGGGGGAGGAAAAGTTAGTTATAAATACTTAATTTTAGGGTAGGAGATCGAGCTCAACTGCAATCGAGTATGCAATTCTTTAATTGAAAATCCCGTGGGGGCCAAGAAACCGGGTTTATGGGAAAAATTTGGGTGTATTAACGAGAAATATAGCAAGAAACCGGGTTTCTGAGGTTGTAAAGCCCGATCGCGCCAACTCTGGCACAATCGAAAATCCAAAATCCCGTGGGTGGGCGAGAAACCGGGTTTCTACGAAAAATTGGTGCTAAACGAGAAATATAGCAAGAAACCCGGTTTCTGAGGTTGCTGCGATCGCGCCAACTCTCCCAAAATCCACAATCTAAAATCTAAAATCTAAAATCTAAAATCGATTGACTCTCAGACCGCCAACTCAAAAATCGACAGCATAGCACATAATATGGACAGGACTTGTGCCGCAACCTTGTTTCTCAAACCAAATCCGTCGTTACAGCAATTTAACCTCGGTGAAAACCTGGTTTCTGCCTTAGCTGTGCGTAAGTCTACTATGGATATTTAGCCCCATTTTTACTCTGGTTGTGCCTCACCCCCCTTCAAAAGCCGTCCACTGCATCAATCCAGATTGCCCAAGGCCCTACCCTCAGACTTGGGGCAACAATTTTTGTCATAGTTGCGGGGCTCCACTGCGGCTAAAAAATCGCTACGTGCCTCTACAAGGCCTCGGTTCCGGGGGTTTTGCAGCGATTTTCACAGTTTGGGACGCAGAAACTCAAACCGAGCGCGTCCTGAAAGTGTTGCTCGAAACTTCCCCGAAAGCGCTGAAACTGTTCGAGCAAGAAGCTTGGGTTTTGGCACTTTTGCGGCACCCGGGCGTCCCTAGAGTCGAGCCTGACGGTTATTTTCACATCCAAACGCAAAATTTTGCAGGCGGGGATGGAAATGCTGCGGCGAGGCGGCTGCCTTGTTTGGTAATGGAAAAGATTCACGGCAAAACTTTAGAAGAGGTTCTCCACGAGCACCCTGAAGGATGTCCGCAGGAATGGGTGTTTAGTTGGCTGAGTCAAGCTGTGGAAATTTTAGAGGAGTTGCACAGGTGTCAAATTATTCACCGCGACATTAAACCCTCAAATTTGATGCTGCGAGACCCGGAATCGCCACAAGTTTTGCTTAACAAGGGTTTGGGCGGACTGCAATTGGTGGCGATCGACTTTGGGGGAGTTAAACAAATGGGCGGTGTCGAACGGGTAGGGAAAGATTCTCCGAGTTCGACGCGGTTGATTTCGCCCGGGTACAGTCCCCCGGAACAAATTGCGGGAGGCGGTGTGGTGCCGGCGACGGATTTTTATGCGCTGGGGCGGACTTGCATTCATTTGCTGACGGGGAAGTATCCGGCGGAAATTGAAGATCCGATGACGGGGGAGTTGCGGTGGCGCCACATCGTATCTGTGAGTCGGGATTTTGCGAATTTGTTGGACGATATGGTGCGATCGAACGTGCAGCAGCGTCCGGCTTCCGCTGCGGATGTTCGGGCGCGTTTGCAGGAGATTTATGCTAGGAGTAATGGCAAAATCGCGATCGCCCCTGCGGGTCAAGCTATTTTAGAATTCTGCAGGCAAGTAGCGGTGGCGGGGGCGCAAAAAACTGTCAGCCTGACTGGTTTTGTGTTTGGGGCGATCGCCCAAATCGTGGTAGCTTCTCTGGATACTAGCTGGGAAATGGTGCTCGGCGGCATCGGGGGAAGTGCGGGGGCGATCGGCGGTTTGGTTTTGGGCTATGCTTCGCCTATAGGCCCGGAAATTGCCAGTTTTGTTAATTTAGGTTTGCACCAATTAATGCCCAACATGACTTTAGATGTCGGGCCGGAAGTTGTGCTGTTTGCGTTTGCGGGGTTGGGAACTGCGGTAGGTTTGACGGATGCGGGGGGTTTTCGCCAGCACAAACAGTATTGGCTGTCAGCAATGATGGGAGTTCAAGGCTATTTGTTAGCAGGTTTGTGCTGGTTGGAAGCAACAACTTCTAGCGGCGTGCAGGGGGTTATTTTGGGTGCTTTTGCGATCGCCACTTTAACGATCGGAATGGGTTTGCGGAGCCATCAATTAGTTCATGCTTTGGTGGTAGCTGTTTGTGCTACAGGACTGTTTTTGTTTCTGAATGCTTTGAGCATTTTTCCGGGAAGTTTCTTCGGGATTTTGTCACTGTCTAACGCTACCTTCGGCTGGCTGCAAGTTTGGGGTACTGTGGCATTTTTTGGTTTGTTGGGAAGTGCGATCGGGCTTTGTTTGGGAGTCAGTCATTATTTGGTTGTGCCTTTGTTAAGGTGGTTGGGTTGGCGGTAGGAATAAATACCAAATCTGTATGCTAATCAAGTCATTATCACTTAAGTCCGTCTCAAGATTTTCAATGGTTTGTACTTTGGCGATCGCCCTTGTGTTCGGTGGGGCAAATTTAGCCAAAGCCGAATCGCGCGATCGAGCTGTCGATCGATTAACAGATTTATTGTTCTACAAAGTTAATCCTGAACTCAACAATCGCAAACTGCAAGCGGGCGATCGCGACTATATCCGTGAATGGCAAAGATTGCGCGCAGAAATCGATCCGCGAGTTAAGTCAGCACCAGAAGTCTGCAATAGCCCCGGCCCCGGAGATACAGGATGGGAATTCACGGTAATTAACGGTCAAACCTACGAGCAGACCTACGATCGCCTTGCAGATATAATTTTTTATAGCCGTCACCCTCAAATTACGGGACAGCAAATTCATAAAGGCGATCGAGCCAGCAGCAATGAATGGTTGGCAATTCGACGCGAGATGTATATTTCCAATTGTGGACTGTGAAACTCGATCGCATCACATTCAAGCATTGATGGAGGACAAATCTGCATGAATTACAGAAAAATGATGGCTCTGTTGCTGCTAGCATTAATTGGAGTCTGTGCCGGCTCTTCTACGAAAGCTTCAAATACTGCCAAAACAGCACAGGAATCTGTAGCAATCTCGAATGCAGGCGTTGCAAAATTTGAGAATGATTCTTGTGGGGTAGGCGTCCCGCCTGCTTTGAAAATACAGCGGACGGGCGGGACGCCCATCCCACAAAACAATCAAAATCATCCCGCAATTTTGCAACGCCACAATGCGAGTTCTGACTTTTGGACAACCCAAAACGATGTTAGAGTCGATCGACATTCGATCGCAAATGTCAAAGTCTCGCAAATCGAGAGTCCGAGAAAATCGGCGCCTGTATCGTGTTCGCTAGAGGAATACCGAAGCTTTTTCGGGGACTTTGTTAGAGGCTACGACTATCAAAACAAAGAGATACGCAATACCTATACTTGGTCGGATATCCAAATCCGAGATTATCAAAATCCCAGCAAGCTTTTAAAGGTGATCGGTAAGCAAAACTACGATGATTTTAGAATTGGCTTAATCGACTATTCGTACATCTATGTGGACTCTTCGACAAAAAAACTTAGCCTCCGCGAGCAACTGAAGAATAAACTGAAGATAAATGTCAAAAAGATCGATCGCCAAACATTCCGCGTAGATTATGTGAAAGCCGAGTTTGGTATAGATATGGAAGCAGAAGATAACAATGGCGATCTCATCCGCACTTATGGAGAACCCGGTGCTTATATTTTTGAGCATCGCAATGGATGTTGGAATTTGACGCAAGATTTGCGATCGCCAGTTCGATCGGGGACAGCACCCAAATGAGCGATCGGTAAAAAATCCGGTATATCTACGGAGACAAAAAAACTATTGTGGGGCGGGCATCTTACCTGCCCAAAAATCTACAATTTAGGTGCTAGAAAGCTTATAATCATCCATAAGATTAAATAATAGCCTCAGAGTGCCATGTCAAAAATATTACTAGAATCTTTTCGGACAGCCTATGCAAATATGGAGTTATCGCCGCTGATAACTCCGAAAGAAGTGGAAAACTTCCGAGTAGAATACGGGACGGAAGTCCTCGAACAATTAGAGCAATTAGTCGAAGATGACCCTTCCGGTAGGGGTAAAATTATTTTTAGCGGACATCGCGGTTGCGGCAAGTCTACACTGTTGGCGGAGTTTTGCCGCCAGATGGACGATCGCTATTTTACCGTCTTTTTCTCGATTTCCGACTTGATTGAAATGTCGGATGTCAATCATATCAATATCTTGTTTGCGATCGCTGTTCAGTTGATGGATGCAGCCGAAAAACAGGAAATTCCCATCAAAGAATCAATTAAAGAATCATTTTATAACTGGTTTGCCACTAAAACTAAAACTAAAATTGACGAATTGGGCGCAAGCGGATCGGTCGGTTTTAACTTGTTTAAGATGATTACAGGCAAGTTAAAAGCTGATGCGACGATTCGTGAAGAAATTAAACAAGAATTTATTCGCAAAGTTTCTGACTTGGTGGCGACAATTAACGAGATTGCTGCCGTAGTTCAAGAAGGCGCGCAAAAAGACATAATTGTAGTGATTGATGACCTGGATAAGTTGGATTTAGGTGTCGTTCGCCAAGTTTATCAAGAACATATCAAAGCGCTGTTTCTGCCGAATTTTAGGATGATTTTAACAACTCCTATTTCGGCGCTGCGAGATGTCTCTTTAGCCGCTACCGTGGAAACGGAAACTAACGATCAAATCGTGTTCATGCCAGTCACAAAGCTGTTTAAACGCGGCGAAAGCCGAAATGCTGGTGCTGTTGCAATGGCGGAACCGGCGGCGAGATTGAAAGAGATTTTAGCTAAACGTTTGGGAAGCGAATTGATCGAACCGGAAACACTCGATCGCGTTGTCGCATACAGCGGTGGAGTATTGCGAGAATTGATTAGAATTGCTAACGAATGCTGCCGCATTTGTTTGCGGTTGGTGCGGCGGAATCCAGAAGCTGCGGTTGAAATTAATGCTGAGGTGTTTGAGGAAGCGATTAATAAATTGCGGATCGATTTCGATACCCGTTTGGGAACGACTGATTATGAGATGTTGATTGCAACTTACAGAGATTTTAAACCTGCTGACCCGAAAGCACAAGGGTTTTTGGACTTGCTGCACGGGTTGTATGTTTTGGAGTATCGCAATGCTGTTTTGTGGTACGACATTCACCCGATCGTGCTAGAATTGTTAAAGCAGCGGGATGATTTTCCGCGTTAATAATTTCTTTTATACTCGGCGGTTGAAGCGTCGATTCAAACGGCGGTTGAAACCGCTTCTACACAAACAAAGTCCGCCTGCGCGGACTAAGGTAATGTCTGAGTCCAAAGTCGATCCCCCCTAACCCCCCTTAATAAGGGGGGGACAAGAGTATTCTCAAAATCCCCCTTAATAAGGGGGGGACAAGAGTATTCTCAAAGTCCCCCTTATTAAGGGGGATTTAGGGGGATCGAGACTTCGATACAAATGACAATCAATTATGTCGGATCTCAACAGTCAAAACCAAGATAATTATGAAGATTTACTCGTGTCAATTGAAGCGGGTAAAGATATTCTCAACTTGCTAATCGCTGTTTGCGATGATAGCGACTGTCGCGATCGCCTGATTTCCGATTATGAAGCACAACTCGAACCGGATATCCGCCGCTATCGCGTAGAATTGGCGAGAGGTGAACCGAGTTTGCGATCGGCGATCGCCAATTTAGTCGAACAAGAAGCATATTTGCAGCAGCGCGGAAAAGCCGCGATCACCGTGACGGGTGTGGAAAAACTGCGGTTTTTTAAACAATTTGGCGAAAGTCGATCGGAACAACAAGTGTTTTTTGGTTATTTGCAATGGACGCGGGAAGCATTGCGGGAGTTTCCGTTTTCGATTGTCTTGTGGGTGACGCGACAAATTGAAATTCTGATTAGTAATGAGTCTCCTGATTTTTGGAGTTGGCGGAAAGGTGTGTTTCGCTTTGATACGAAAAAAACTGCGGCTGTTCCCAAAACTGAATTTGAACCGTTTCGAGCCCTAGTTGCAGAGGACGATCGCGAACCGCCGAGTTTGATTCCGCTGGAAGATTTGCAGGATTTAATCGCGCAAACGGAACAAAAAAAAGGACTCCAAGACCCCAGTTTGGCAAGTCTTTATGCCAGTATGGGGAAGATTTATGACAGAAGGATTAAGTCGGGAGAGTGCGAAAATTTTCAGCAAGAGTATGAATTGGCGATCGAGTATTTTAAAAAGGCGATCGCCCTTCAACAAGAGTTAGATGTGGAAGCGCAATTATCCAGTAGTTTGAGTTACCTCGCCGCACTTTATCAATCCCAAGGCAGGTAC
>NZ_JAUBRJ010000008.1:0-75475 GCF_036701805.1 Microcoleus sp. N3A4 | reverse complement strand
TCGGAAGCGGAACCGCTGTATTTGCAAGCATTGGAAATAGACAGGCGATCTCTCCCAGAAGACCATCCCAGTTTAGCTGATGACCTCAACGATTTAGCCGGACTTTATAGTTATCAAGGCAGGTACTCGGAAGCGGAACCGCTGTATTTGCAAGCATTGGAAATAGACAGGCGATCTCTCCCAGAAGACCATCCCAGTTTAGCCATTCACCTCAACGATTTAGCCGGACTTTATCAATCCCAAGGCAGGTACTCGGAAGCGGAACCGCTGTATTTGCAAGCATTAGAAATAGTCAGGCGCTCGCTCCCTGAAGACCATCCCCGTTTAGCCACTCACCTCAACAATTTAGCCGGACTTTATAAATCCCAAGGTAGGTACTCGGAAGCAGAACCGCTGTATTTGCAAGCAGTGGAAATAGACAGGCGATCGCTCCCTGAAGACCATCCGGATTTAGCCACTGACCTCCACAATTTAGCCGAACTTTATAAATCCCAAGGAAGGTACTTGGAAGCGGAACCACTGTATTTGCAAGCAGTGGAAATAGACAGGCGATCGCTCCCCGAAGACCATCCCAGTTTAGCCATTAGCCTCAAGAATTTAGCCGGACTTTATCGTTTCCAAGGCAGGTACTCGGAAGCAGAACCGCTGTATTTGCAAGCAGTGGAAATAGACAGGCGCTCGCTCCCTGAAGACCATCCCAGTTTAGCCACTCACCTCAACAATTTAGCTTTACTTTATGAATCCCAAGGCCGGTACTCGGAAGCAGAACCGCTGTATTTGCAAGCAGTGGAAATAGACAGGCGATCGCTCCCAGAAGACCATCCCAGTTTAGCCATTCACCTCAACGATTTAGCCGGACTTTATCAATCCCAAGGCAGGTACTCGGAAGCGGAACTGCTGTATTTGCAAGCTGTGGAAATTCTTCGCAGCAAATTGCCTGAAAATCATCCTCATGTTCTCATAGTTTGGAAAAATTATGTTTGGCTGTGGCGGGAAGGAATCAGTAAAGGAATTTTGACATTTGAGCAATTGCAAGAACATCCTTTTGGGGAACAGTTATTAGTAGAACTTCAGGAATAAATAAAAATATCGCTCTCAGTTACAAATATTGTTAAAATGTACAATATGCAGCCTAGATTGTAGATAGTTTAGTCGAAAGGCAACGCAAACATTCTATAGGAAAACAAAAGGATAAAAAAATGGGCAGAGTTACCGCAACAATAACCGTCACTAACGAAGTAGACAAGATGCTAGCAGAAAGAGGGTTTATCCCCCCAGAGCAAATACGCTCTGTCACCATCGATAACGTCTTAGTAGATACAGGCGCAACTCGACTCTGTTTACCAGCAGATATTATCAGTCAATTAGGTTTAACTCTGGTTGGTGAAATCCAAGGAAATACAGCAATAGGATCGAGACAATTTCGTCTATTCAAAAATGTCAGTCTTGCCGTAGCTGGACGAGAAGGCAGGTATGATTGTGTAGAGCTTCCCGCAGGAGAAGAACCTTTACTCGGCTTAATTCCCCTCGAAGATTTGGGTTTAGAACCGGACTTGAAAAATCAGCGGTTGATTGTTTTGCCGACGGAGGGAAGCCAAAGTTATATTCGGGTGTAAAATCCACATGATTAACGTTAAATGCTTGGGTAGTCCTACATTAGAGCTTACTTGTCTCTGATTCATTGTTTAAAATCCCGATCGCAAAATTTGATAGTTTTTTGTTATTATGGGAAATAGTAGTTGACTCAAATAGGTGACTCAACGTAATGAACATATCCTTAACTCCCGAACTAGAGCAGTTTGTTCAGTCAACAGTCAATAACGGTAGATACTCATCAGCTTCTGAAGTGGTATGGGCTGCGTTACGGTTGCTAGAACAACGAGAAATGGAACGCTTGGTGCGTGTAGAGGAACTCCGCAAGGAAATAATGATTGGAATTGAAGCTTCCGATCGCGGAGAGGTTTTTGATGGTGAAGAAGTGTTAAGAGAACTGCGTGAGGAGATTCAGCAAGCTGATGAGGGTGAAAAATGAGTCGATACATTTTGAGTGCCCCCGCCAAGCAAGATTTAAGGGAACTCACGAACTATCTGTTGCAGTTTAGCGCCAATGCTGCGAACCATTTTCTTAATGTTTTTGAGGAAAAATTTCGTTTATTAGCAGATTTTCCAGAAATGGGGCGCAGTCGTGTAGATAAATATGTAATTTTTTACCGCGTTATTAAAAATGGTATCCAAATTGAAAGGGTGTTGAGTGGTTATAGAGATTTTGAGGATGTTTTTGTAGAAGACAGATAATATTATATTTTTGCACTAAAATGTCAGTCACTACTCACCAATTAATTCAGTGGAAACAGCAAGGGCGGTCAATTGTCGCCCTGACGGCCTATGATTATGCGATCGCCCAACTCATCGACAGAGCAGGCGTAGATATCATCCTAGTCGGCGATTCTCTGGCAATGCCCGTATTGGGCTACCAAACAACCCTGCCCCTCACCCTCGATGAAATGCTGCACCACGCTAAAGCAGTTCGCCGCGGCGTTGAACAAGCATTAATCGTGGTCGATTTGCCGTTTTTGACTTATCAGGAAAGTCCCCAGCAAGCCATGCACTCGGCGGGGAGAGTTTTGAAAGAAACAGGCGCTCAAGCTGTAAAATTGGAAGGCGGATATCCAGCAATGGCGGCCACAGTTTTGCAGCTAACATCCGCCGGAATTCCAGTTATGGGACACGTCGGTTTAACTCCGCAGTCGGTACACCAACTCGGCTACAAAAAACAAGGAAAAACTGTTGAAGCTGCCGATCGCATCATAGCAGAGTCGATCGCGCTTCAAGAAGCCGGCGTTTTTGCGATCGTCTTAGAACACATTCCCGCAGACTTAGCCGCTCAAATTACCCAAAAATTAACTGTTCCCACCATTGGCATCGGGGCCGGGCCGCACTGCGACGGTCAAGTTTTAGTTACTTCCGATTTGTTGGGACTTTCTGAAAAACAGCCACCTTTTGCTAAAGCTTATGTCAATTTGCGAGAGACAATTACCCAAGCTGTGAAAGATTATTCTCTAGAAGTTAGAGACGGAAAATTTCCCGATTTGTGAAGATTTTATAGCGATTTGCCGTTGGGCGGTGGCGGCTTTACGAGATTGCGGGTTTTAGGTAATTATTGTCGGTGCTAGATGTGAGTCATAACTGAGATATTGCACCATTCTCAATTAGCCTTTTATGAACAGGCTTTCCGGCCTGTTCCACAGGAAAATTCACTCTTTGTGGAACAGGCCGGAAAGCCTGTTATTGAAAGTGGAACAGGCCGGAAAGCCTGTTATTGAAAGTGGAACAGGCCGGAAAGCCTGTTATTGAAAATGGTGCTAGATGTGAGTCATAACCAACTTTGACAAACTTTGACATTCCTGCTAAAATTAGCTTAAATACATCACAACCTCAACTCAGCTATGAATGTATCGCTGACACCTGAATTAGAAAAATTTGTTCGGCAAAAGGTCAAAACTGGCAGGTATTTATCGGTTAGCGAAGTGATTCGGGAAGCATTGCGACTCCTTGAAGAGCGAGATATGCAGCGTCAAATGCGGATCGAAAAACTCCGCCGAGAAGTGGCTGTTGGTATTGAGCAATCAGACAGAGGGGAAATCTTTGATGGTGAAGAAGTAGTTGCAGAAATTCTTGAAGAAATAGAATTAGAAGAGCGGGCAATAAATGAGTAGGTATTTTCTCAGCACTCAAGCTAAGTATGATTTAAGGGAGATTAAAAATTATATTGCTCGCGATAATCTTGCAGCAGCAAGACGTTTTGTTGAAACCTTTAGAGACCAATGCAATTTAATTGCAAAATCTCCGAAAATGGGACGCAGTTATGAAGAACTAGCACCTGGGTTGCGCGGTTTTGCTATTGGAAATTATATCATCTTCTACCGTCCGATTGAAAATGGGATTGCAGTTGAACGTCTGCTGAGCGGCTACCGCGATCTAGAAGCTATATTCTCTGAAGACGGCGACAGCTAATTGACATTGAAAATTGGTCTGTCGCCTTGTCTCCCCACAATCGATCGCATTTGTGAAATCGAATCATCCCCAATTTATCTAATCCCCAGGCTTGCCCTCTTCGTCCTGATCTTTATCCTTCTCCTTCTGGGCAGCTTCATCATCAGCTAGACCTACCCCTTCCTTAAAACTCCGCAGCGTTTTTCCCAAAGCATTTCCCAACTCAGGAATTTTCTTGGGCCCGAAAATTAGAATAGCGACTACCGCAACAATGCCCAATTCGGGCAATCCCAGACCAAACATACACTCATCTCCTGTAAAACTTGCTCGATCGGCAAGTCGATCTGCTGATATCCTTAAAAGTATCTACCTTTTTTCCTGCATCCTGCAACAGTAGAATCAAGTTTTATTAAGCAATCGCCCGATAAATAGGAATGTTAGAAATATCCAAGCCTTCCCTGCGCGAGCAACAACACTACCTCATCCGCGAGTTAGCAGACCGGATGGAAGCAGTATGGCACCGCTATCTCGACCTCGAACCCTACTACCTGCCCGCTGAGTTGGGATACGTAGAAGGGCGCTTGGAAGGAGAAAAATTGATCATTGAAAACCGCTGCTATCAAACGCCCCAGTTCCGCAAAATACACCTCGAACTCGCTAAAGTCGGGCCGCTGCTGGATATCTTGCACTGCGTGATGTTTCCGAGGCCAAATTATGCTTTGCCGATGTTCGGTACCGATATCGTAGCGGGCAAAGGTCAAGTTAGCGCTGCGATCGCAGACCTTTCTCCCCTCAATCCCGATCGCACTTTATCAGAAATCTACCGAACCCAACTAAAAATTCTGCCAGTTAACCAATTTTCTTGTCCCCGCCAAATTCCCGACTGGGGGGATATCTTCTCAGAATTTTGCCTGTTTGTGCGGCCAGATTCGATCGAAGAAGAAAGCCGATTTTTGGATATTGTTGAATCTTATGTAGAAATTCATTGTAAGCTGGCAATTGCTTCTCAACCAGTCTCTGCCACTGAGGAGGAGAAAATTCTGGCGGCTCAAATTTACTACTGCACGCAGCAGCAACAAAACGACAAAACCCGTCGCGTACTCGAAAAAGCTTTTGGTCAAGATTGGGCAGAACACTACATGACTGAAGTGCTTTTTGATTTCCCTAAATAGTTGAGATTGATTTACAATACGTAATAGTGGGAGCGGCAAAACTCAATCAGAAAATCAGCTACCTCATACATCATGGGAAAGGAATCGAAAGTCAAGGACAAATCATTTTTAAAACCGACCGGGCGAGGAGTCCTGGGTTTAGCAGTTGCTGCCACTGTGATTACCACAGCAGTGGGTTTTTGGCAAGTATCTGAATTTAGAAAAGCTCAAGAGTTAAAGGCAGCAGCAGCAACCGCTACTGCAACCGCAGCCGCCACCCGCACCAGCGTTACGGCTTTGGGTAGGCTGACTCCCCAAGGGGAAGTGATTAAATTGTCGGCCCCTTCGGCTTCTGAAGGCGCGCGGATTGAACAATTGCGGGTGGAAGAGGGCGATCTAGTCAGTCAAGGACAAATTATAGCAGTTCTCGATACGCGCGATCGGCTCGAAGCCATTCTCCAACAAGCCGACAAAGAAATCAAAGTCAAACAAGCAGAATTAGCAAAAATTCAAGTAGGTGCAAAAACAGGCGTTATCGGCGCTCAAAAAGCAGAAGTTGCCAAGTTTCAAGCTCAAGTGCAAAGGGAAACCGAAGGCGAAGCAGCCAATGTCGCTCGCTTAGAAGCTCAACTGCGGAGAGAAACCGAAGCCGAACAAGCTAACGTCGCTAAGTTCGAGGCACAACTGCAAAGAGAAACCGAAGCCGAACAAGCTAATCTTGCCAAATTTGAAGCACAACTGCAAAGAGAAACTGAAGTACAGCAAGCCAAACTTGCTAGGCTAGAAGCTCAATTGCGGGGCGAAAGAGCCTCTCAAAACGCTACAGTCGATCGCCTCAAAGCAGAATTGAAAAATGCCGAAGCCGAGCAACAACGCAACAAAGAACTAGCCGAAACTGGTGCAATTTCTGCTTCAGTTTATGACACAAAGCGCTTAACTGTAGATACGGCTCGTGAAAAAGTCAAAGAAGCTGAAGCGATATTAGAAAAAACCGTGCAAACTCTGCAAGAGCAAATAGTCGAAACCAAAGCAATAATTAAACAAACAGTAGAAACAGGCAACCAAGATATTAATCAATCTCGCGCCAATCTCAAACGCAAATTAGAAACAGGTAAGCAAGAAATTAAGGGCGCTATAGCCGCCCTCAACCAAAAAATAGAAACAGGACGAGAACAAATCAATCAAGCCGAAGCAATACTCAAACAAAAAGCAGAAACTGGCCAAGAACAAATCAATCAAGCAAAAGCAAATCTAGACCAAATTGGTGAAGTCCGTGCCGAAGACGTGCAAGCAGCCCAAGCATCCGTCGAAAGTGCGATCGCCGCCAAACAAAAAGCTCAAGTAGACTTAAACTTAAGCTACGTAAAAGCACCCGTATCCGGCTCCGTGCTAAAAGTTCACACCCGACAAGGAGAACGCATCCACGTTGACAATGGCATCGTAGAACTCGGCCGCACAGACCAAATGTACGCCATAGCAGAAGTGTACGAAACAGACATTGCAAAAGTACGAAACGGCCAGCGCGCTACCGTCACCAGCCCCGTTTTTGCAGGCACACTAGAAGGAACAGTCGCTCGCATCGGTAAACAAATAGGCAAAAAAGATGTCCTGAATACCGACCCTGCCGCTGACACCGATGCTAGAGTTGTAGAAGTGAGAATTCGCCTAAATCCAGAGTCTAGCAAAAAAGTTGCAGCCCTGACAAACTTACAGGTAGAAGTTAAAATAGAAATCTAAAAATCTGAAATAATGGCAAAAATACCGCTAGCTTGGGCACAGTTAACTCGCGAAAAAATGCGTTTAGTAATCGCGCTAGCCGGCATTGGATTTGCCGACTTGCTGATGTTTATGCAGTTCGGGTTTAGAGACGCGCTATTTGAAAGTTCCATCAGCTTTCATGCAAAGTTAAAAGGGGATATTTTTATCACCAGCACCCAATCTACGGCTTTAATAGCCATGAAAAGTTTTCCCCAGCGTCGCTTGTATCAAGCTTTGAGTTTTAATGGCGTTACAGGAATTAGCCCGGTATATTTAGGCTTTGGCTTGTGGAAAAATCCCGATCCCAACCAGCGCAATACCCGCCAATTGATGGTAATCGGTTTCGATCCCGCTAATCCCATTTTTGAGATGCCGGAAGTCCAGAATAATTTGGACAAAATTCAAATTTCGGATGTAATTTTATTCGACCAAGCTTCTCGCCCGGAGTTTGGGCCAGTAGCGGAATATTTCCAGCAGGGAAAGCCTGTGGAAACTGAAATAGATAACCGCCGCGTTACTGTAGAAGGGTTATTTACTTTAGGAGCATCTTTCGGTGCTGATGGGAATATTATTACTAGCGATTTGAACTTTCTGCGGATTTTTCACACTAGAAGAACTAAAGGTTTAATTGATATAGGAATTGTTCACTTGCAGCCTGGAACGGATGTCAAGGCAGTTATTGAAAAAATGAGAGCAACTTTGCCAAAAGACGTGACAATTGCTTCCAAGGAAGAGTTTGTAGCTTTTGAAAAAAAATATTGGGAAGAAAGCACCTCAATCGGATTTGTTTTCACTCTCGGCGCGGCAATGGGATTTATCGTCGGGATAGTGATTGTTTATCAAATTCTTTATACTGATGTTACCGATCACTTGCCAGAATACGCTACGCTGAAGGCAATGGGATACAAGGATATTTACTTTTTGACTGTGGTATTTCAAGAGGCTTTGATTCTGGCAATTCTTGGCTATTTGCCTGGGTTTGGGGTTTCTATGCTGCTGTACAATTTAGCGAGAAGTGCTACGAGTTTGCCGATGTACATGACTTTGATGAAAGCTGGAACTGTTTTTGCAATGACAGTTGTCATGTGTTCTGTTTCGGGGGCGATCGCAGTTAGGAAGTTGCAGGGGGCTGACCCGGCAGATATTTTTTAATGAAGGAAGGCACGACACAGATTTTAACACGGATACACGGATTGAAGAAGGAGGAATTATGAAATAACTAATAACTAATAACTCATAACTCATAACCAATAACTAATAACCAATAACCAATAACCAATAACCAATAACCAATAACTCACAACCAATAACTAATAACCAATAACTAATAACTCATAACTAATAACTAATAACCATGAACACTTTACCAGTTGTCTCAATTAAAAATCTCAATCATTCTTTTGGTGAAGGTCAACTTCGCAAACAAACCTTATTTGACATCAACTTAGAAATTTATCCCGGAGAAATCGTGCTGATGACGGGGCCTTCTGGATCTGGGAAAACAACATTGTTGACCTTAGTTGGAGCTTTGCGCTCCGTTCAAGAAGGTAGCCTGAAAATTCTCGGCCAAGAATTGCGGGGGACGAGAAAAAATAAATTAGTAGAAGTTCGACGCGACATCGGTTATATTTTCCAAGCTCATAACTTGCTCAAATGCTTGACAGCGCGCCAAAATGTGCAAATGTCCCTAGAACTGCACAACCATCTTTCCAACCAAGAAACTAATGATAAAATAGAAGGAATGCTGGAAGCTGTGGGGTTGGGAGAAAGAATAGATTATTACCCAGACAGTCTTTCCGGCGGACAAAAACAAAGAGTTGCGATCGCCCGCGCATTAGTTAGCCAGCCCAAATTAATCTTAGCCGACGAACCTACAGCAGCGCTAGACAGCAAATCCGGTCGAGATGTGGTGGAAATCATGCGAGGTTTAGCCAAAGAACAGCACAGTACCATCTTGCTCGTCACCCACGACAACCGGATCTTAGATATTGCCGATCGCATCATCCACATGGAAGACGGCTACCTCGCACAAGACACGGTGACGCCGGCTGCAACAAACATTCTTTCCGGCAAATAAAGTTAATTCAAATTCACTTATTTCCGAGAACTGGGACGCTTAACTCCTGTCTTAGTAGAACTCTTAGACGCACTTTTACTTGAACTCTTCGTCGCACCCTTAGTACCTTTTCCGCCCTTAACCGCCGCCAGTTGACTCTCATTCGCATTCGCAGGTCGGCCCGCAGGCGTTCTCGTAGTCCGAAAGGTAACATTTACCCCTTCATTCGACTGTTCCAGCACCAACATCGGCGTCGGCTTTGCTTTTTGATCCCACTCAATATGAACGATGCGACCTTGAATTGTCGGCTGCCAACTGTCGTGGTCGTCTGAAGGACTCAGATAAGTTTCCAAACAGTCAATAATTTGATTAATTGTCGCCGATGTTGCCTGAGTCGGCAGTTTCATCAGCTTAATTTGAATCCGAAACAGCACTCGCTTTTCTATTTTTACTGCGGGATCTCCAGTTTCGTATTCGATATCAAACATCGAATCTACTTGCCTGCCGCTGCCGGCATTCCCGTTTTTATCTCCCACTGCACCCTGAGTCGGACGCAGGGCAATACTAATTTTGTCTTTGACTTTTACCTTAATCTGGTTCACAATGGCAAAGTGAAAGACTTCTTCCGCCATCCGCATTCTCAGGTAGTCTAAATTAAAGTCTCGCGAGTGGATGAGGTCGGGATTTTTTTCCATCTTTGACAGGGTTTCCAGAGCCATTTTGTATTTTTTCTGGAGTTCTCGATTTCTAAACTCCTCAAATTTGAGCTTTTTGCTCAAATCGCCGAGTTTTAGCTTGGTAAACACCGCTAAACAGACAAGTAATAACAACAGTAATCCCGACCCTCCCATCAAGAGTTGGTCTGAGAATAAACCTCCCGGTTTCGCCTGTTTGGGTTTGGGAGAGGCTACTGCCAACCTTGGTTCTACAAGGATTATTTGGGTTGACATGGGCTTTTAAAGGGTAAAATTTGACGCTATATTTATACAAGGCCCCAGAGTAGAGCTAGCTGTTCGACCCGATCGAGCAATATTGACATTTTTCCACCACTATCTTTCTACCACTGAATTTCTACAACTAGAACAGGCACCCTCTAATTAATACTTTATCTTTAACTGCCAGCAGGTTTCCGAAATATCGGAGCATTGCGCGCTGGCAACGGCAAAAAAAATGGTGAATTGTCTGCGGTATATTATACCAATACATAAAAAGAATGTTGGTTCGGCGGGCTCCGTTTCTAGCAAAAGAAAAGTAATTACACATAAATTAATAGTAACTCTGGGAGCGAGCAGCGGAAAAGATTAAGGAGAACAACCCGATCGCTGGGACGATCGAGGGGCGGAGGTTGGGAGGGTGCTAATTGCTACTTTTCGATCGCTCCGCAGTGCAAGCCCACCGGGCGGCTTGCTGTGAGAGTCGAGCCCGGGTGCGATCGAAGAGTGTCTACTTAGCTAAGATTACAGCTAATACCACCCATATTCGATCGTGACCTACGAACCCCTGCACCACAAATATCGCCCTCAGACTTTTGCCGAATTAGTCGGTCAAGAGGCGATCGCCCAAACCCTCACCAGCGCCATCCTGCAAGATCGCATAGCACCAGCATATTTATTCACCGGCCCCAGAGGCACCGGTAAAACCTCCAGCGCCAGAATTTTCGCTAAATCCCTCAACTGTATTTCTACTAGCGCCCCCACCCCAACTCCCTGTGGCAAATGCAACGTTTGTCAAGAAATTGCCCGAGGTTCGACGCTAGATGTCATCGAAATTGACGCCGCCAGCAACACGGGAGTAGATAACATTCGGGATTTAATCGAACGAGCTCAATTTGCTCCCGTACAGTGCCGCTATAAAGTATATGTAATCGACGAGTGTTTGACCGGTGATTCTCAGGTAAAAACTAGCGAAGGTCTGATGCGGATCGACAATCCCAACATCAAAGGAAAACAAGTTCTCAGCTATAACGAAACTTCAGAAGTTTGGGAATTTAAAAAAGTTTTGAGGTGGTTAAACCGAGGGGAAAAACAAACACTGGTGATTAAAACCGCCAACCGAGAAATCAGATGTACTAGCAATCATCCAATCAGGACAGAACAGGGATGGATACGAGCAAAAGACGTAAAAGAAGGAGTGAAGATACTATCCCCTGTGAATGTGGGTGCGGCACCCTCATTCACAAAATTGGAACAGATGGACGCTTGCGGAGATTTGCCAGAGGACATCAATTTTACGGGAATACCTACGGACAAAAATCCTACGACTTTGCCTCTATTCTCGAACAGGCTCAAGCCATCCGACCTCTCTGTGCGTGTGGCTGTGGAGAACAACTCGAAATACCAGACTTTTTACAAAAAAAAGGCAAAGGGATTAAGAGTATTCAGTCTAAT
The DNA here is from genome assembly GCF_036701805.1 of Microcoleus sp. N3A4. Taxonomy (NCBI): domain Bacteria; kingdom Bacillati; phylum Cyanobacteriota; class Cyanophyceae; order Oscillatoriales; family Microcoleaceae; genus Microcoleus; species Microcoleus sp. N3A4. The sequence continues at coordinate 64,130 of NZ_JAUBRJ010000008.1, read as the reverse complement.
TGGCAGCGACATCCGTATAAAAAAGGACATGGACTTTGGGATGCAAGAACGGAAAAGTTCTTGGCAAATGCCGAAGTTTTGCAACCCGAAACACTCGGACTCATCTACGGAACATTGCTGGGAGACGGTTTTATCACCTACCCAAATAAATATAGCCGATTTCCAAGATTGGGCTGGACACACGGAGAAAAGCAGCGGGAATGGTTGGAATACAAAGCTTCTTGCCTTTCGACACTGCGACCAAAGTTACGAGTTACACCTAACCGAGGATACGGAAATATATCAGTCTGTTGCCACACAGTCTGCCATCCCCAACTTAGAGATGTCTTTGACGCTGTTAAACCCAACGGAAACGGAAAATACGTCACAATGGATTGGCTCGATCGCGTCACTCCAGAAGGACTTGCTTGGTGGTACATGGATGATGGCTCGCTCAGCATTTCCCCAGAAGGAAGTCCAAGCATCCAAATTCATACAGAAGGATATTCTAGGGCAGAAAATCAACTCCTTGCCAATTGGCTTACAGGTTTGGGATACCCAACAACCACTAAATTTTACAGAAGGTCTAACACCTGTAAAACCTACGACTACATACACATGGGTGCTGAAACCAGTAGAAAATGGGTATCAGACTTTAAAAAGTATTCAATCCCTTCAATGGATTACAAGTTTGGAGACAGTCGAATCTGTAAAAGTCGCTGGGGTCGAGAGAGTTTATGATATTGAAGTAGAAGACAATCACAATTTTGTCGCTAACGGTCTTCTGGTTCATAATTGCCATATGCTGAGCACCCAGGCATTCAACTCTCTACTCAAAACCTTAGAAGAACCGCCCGATCGCGTTGTATTCGTCCTCGCAACAACCGATCCACAAAGAGTCTTACCAACTATTATTTCTCGCTGCCAAAAGTTCGACTTCCGCCGCATCCCCCTCGATGCAATGATTGCTCACTTGCACAAAATTGCCCAATTAGAAAATATCAATATTGCCAGCGACGCAGTACAAATGGTCGCTCAAATCGCCCAAGGAGGTCTGCGAGATGCCGAAAGTTTGCTCGACCAACTAAGCTTATTTCAGGGTGAAGTAACAGTCGAAAAAGTTTGGGATTTAGTCGGCGCCGTACCCGAAAACGACTTAATGGATTTGCTGCAAGCTATTGATACAGATAACGCTACAGCATTAATAGACATGACCCGCCACCTCATGGATCGCGGTCGGGAACCGCTAATCGTGCTGCAAAGTCTCGCGAGCTTTTACCGAGATTTGCTAATAGCCCAAGCAGCCCCAAAACGGTCGGATTTAGTAGCTTTAACAGCCCAGACTTGGGAAAAACTTTGCAATTTTGCCCGCAAGTGGGATGCCGAGTTGATTTTGGCAGGTCAGAAACATTTGCAAACCCACGAAGTGCAAATTAAAAACACTACTCAGCCGCGTTTGTGGCTGGAAGTAACGCTGTTGGGATTATTGCCCTCAGCAATTAGAACTCCGCAGCAACCAACAGCCGAACCAGCGAAAAATATTGCTCCATCACAAATTCACCCCCCCCAACCCCCCCTTGCTAAGGGGGGGAGCCAGACATTGGATATTGAACAGCCTCCCGCTGCCAATTCGCAAAATCCTCCGCCTCAGCCGCCGCCTGTGGCTAATCGAACAGAAATCACACCTCCTGCACAAATTCCCGCACCTGTACCAACTGCTGAAACGAATCAAACAAATTATTCACAAACTAATTCAGCAGATGAAATCGATTTAAATCGAGTGTGGGAACAGGTAGTTGACCGCGTGCGGCCGCACGGCACTCAATCGCTGCTTCGCCAACACGGACTGCTAGTAATTTTTAGCAATAATACTGCTTATGTTAAGATTAGTTCGCAGCCGTTGCTGAATATGGTTAAAGACAAAGTAGCTAATATTGAAGAAGCTTTTTTGCAAGTTTTTAACCGTCGAGTAACAGTGAAAGTTGGATTGACAAATCCCGCTGAAACTAATAGTTCCCGCGCCAAGGATTTGCCCACTTCTAACGGACGTGTTGGCGAAACTCCTAGGAATTCTAATCCTGTGAGTGATGCGAATCAACAGGTGCAGCACTCACAGGATTCTGAGATTTTAGATAATTTTTCTAGGGAGGAGGGAGAAGAAGAAAAACACCCGCCAGCGGCTGAAAATACCGCCGTTAATGTGCCGGCAATTTCCGAAGTGCGATCGCCCACAAACGGCTCTACAAACTCTCATAATGACTCTAACGCTCAGGCTGTAGCGGTGCGTGATGACGCGCGAGATGTCGCAAATTCGGCTAGCAAGTTGGCTGATATGTTTGACGGGGAAGTATTCGATTTGTCGGATGACTTGGAGATTTGGGAGTCGGAAACTTTTAGATTGGAATCTGAACCGGATTTTCCCGAGTTATCTTCTGAGTTAGGTGAGGATGATTTTATAGATTGGTAAATCTATGCTGGCGGGAGCGAAATGTGCAAAATTTCGCCGATCGCACAAAATCCAGCGCGGGTGTAAACTCGGAATTCCTCCTCGTGTCCCGCCATCAGAAACGCCACCGCAACACCCGCGTCGAAAGCCTCTCGCAGCAGCCGGGCCGTCAAGGCCCCTGCTATGCCCCGCCGGCGAAAAGGGACGCGCACGCCGATACCGGCGATTTCTGTCGTCTGATTTCCCGGCACGGTACAGATTCCAGCCCCCGCAGGTTCGCCCGTTGCTGCTACGCGGGCGAGTACCGCGATGCTACCTGCTGCCAGACTTTTCCGAAGACTGTCAACGTCTTCAGGGCTTGGTGCAGCCTCTGTGAAAGCCTCGTGTTGCGCCGCGGCTGTACCGAGGATCTCGGCCTCGGAAACTGGCAAAATTAGTTCGATGTCCGGGGGGAGGGGAAGCAATTTCTCGGAACCCGGAGTGCAAGCCATCAGCGGCAAGCGTCCCTCAACGGTGAAACCTGCGGATATCAGCGTTTCTTCGACAGCAGGCGCTAGTTTTGCGACATACTCCAAACGCGGCTGTCGCCCGCGCTGAGAGTACGCAGCGATTAGGGCGTTGACATCGGCGAGCGAGGGTGCGGCGCCGTCGTCGGGAATTGCATAGTTCAGATAAGGGTTGGCGCTGTGGCGGCTGAAGGTAGCGAGGAACGGCCCGATCCGCTCGGTGTCGCGCTGCTGGCTGGCGGCAAAGCGCAGGTATTCTTGAATGCGAGATTCCATAAGCGGCTGTGCTGAAAACCTTGCTTTTAAGCTGACTCCGGTTTTGGTAGCGAAGACGGAAGTACCAACAGCTCGGCGGTCGATCGCTTCTCGACCATTTCCTTAGTAATCGTACACCGGGCAACATCCTTGCGCGACGGCAACTCGTACATCACATCCAACATCAATTCTTCGACAATTCCCCGCAGCGCCCGCGCTCCTGTTTTGCGGCGGTATGCTTCCTGGGCGATCGCCCGAATCGCATCCGGCTTAAACTCCAACTGCACGTTATCCATCTTCAGCAGCTTTTGATACTGCTTAACCAAAGCATTGCGCGGTTCAGTCAAAATCGCCATCAGCGTTTCCTCATCCAGCGGCTCTAACACCGCCGCCACCGGTACCCGCCCGATAAACTCAGGAATCATCCCAAACTTCACCAAATCATCCGGTTCCAGTTGCTTGAGAACGTCAGCAGCCCGCTTTTCCTTCGGCTGAGCTTCTCCGGGTTGAATAAAACCCATTGACTTTTTGCCCGTTCTCTGCTCTATCACTTTCTCAAGACCGACAAAAGCACCGCCGCAGATAAACATGATATTGCTGGTATCAATTTGGATGCAGTCTTGATAGGGATGCTTGCGGCCGCCTTGGGGAGGTACATTGGCGATCGTCCCCTCAAGCATTTTCAACAGCGCCTGCTGCACCCCTTCCCCAGACACATCCCGCGTAATCGAAGGGTTTTCGCTCTTGCGGGCAATTTTGTCAATTTCATCAATATAAATAATGCCGCGCTGCGCCTCTTCCACGTCCATATCTGCCACTTGCAGCAGCCGCAGCAAAATATTTTCCACATCTTCGCCGACATAGCCAGCTTCCGTCAGCGTCGTCGCGTCAGCCACCGCAAAGGGTACGTCCAGCATATCCGCCAACGTCTGAGCCAGCAGCGTTTTCCCGCAGCCCGTCGGCCCGATTAACAAAATATTCGATTTTTGCAGTTCTACTTCTTCCGGCGGGTGCTTGCCACTATTTTTGGCATGGATAAAGCTCAGGCGCTTGTAGTGGTTGTAAACTGCCACCGAGAGCACCTTTTTCGCCTCATCTTGCCCGATCGCGTTTTCGTCGAGGTAATTTTTAATTTCCCTCGGCTTCGGAATTTGGCTCAGCGACATACTTTTGCCCGAGGTAGCGCGGCGCTTTTGCGCCGTTTCCTGCTTCGGAGCCGCCGCTGCAGGCACTGCACTCGAATCAAACAACTCCTCATCTAAAATTTCATTGCACAAGTCCACGCATTCGTCGCAGATATACACCCCTGGGCCTGCGATCAACTTGCGTACTTGCTCTTGAGACTTGCCACAAAACGAACATTTTAGATGGGAGTCGTACTTAGACATAACAGCCTCTTATTTCAGTGGAGTGACATTCTCTCCCGCCGCCGGAAGGTTTTCCTTTTCGATAACTCGATCGACCAAACCGTAATTTTTGGCTTCCTCGGCTGACATAAAAAAGTCGCGCTCAGTATCAGCCTCTAATTTGTCGAGCGGTTGACCTGTGTGGTGCGCTAACAGTTCATTCAGCTTACGCTTATGATAAAGGATTTCTTTGGCTTGAATCTCAATATCAACTGCTTGACCTTGAGCTCCTCCAAGCGGCTGGTGGATCATAATCCGGGAACTCGGAAGAGACATCCGCTTGCCGGCTGCTCCTGCTGTCAGCAGAAATGCGCCCATACTCGCTGCCAAACCGTAACAAATCGTCACCACATCCGGGCGGATTTGCTGCATTGTGTCATAAATTGCCATTCCGGCCGTCACCGAGCCGCCGGGGGAATTAATGTACATTTGGACATCTTTTTCTGGGTCTTCGGCATCTAGATACAAAAGCTGAGCCACTATCGAGTCAGCAACTTCGTCGGTTACGGGAGTTCCTAAAAACACAATTCGCTCCCGCAGCAAGCGCGAGTAAATGTCAAAAGCCCGCTCGCCCATCCCCGACTGTTCTAGTACCATCGGCACTACATTGCTGGGGCTGGAACTGACATCAAAATCGTTATAGCTTGTAATTAGGTAATTGGAAGATTGAGATACAACCATAAGACACCAGTCAAGGATTTGAGACAATTTGCTGCTGCTGATGAAAGCTTTAAATTAAGCCGCCAGCTTTTAACTATTATGCCTCTTCTGAAGGGAGATGGGGGGAATGCGGAGTTTTGAGTTTTGAGAGTGCTTTCTGCGATCGGCGCAACGCTGGGGTGACTCGCAAGGCTCGCGGGGTGAATGAGTTAAAAGACTTATAGCGGTTCTCAGAAAGATCAGGTACGTAGTTGGGCTTCAGCCCAATAAGTCTGGGTGGTTATGTAAGCTGTCAGTCATACCTCATCTTTTTGAGAAAGGCTATACTTACAAATCATCGCTGCTTTTAGGAAGTGATGATTTATGAGTTTTGAGATTGCTTCGTGACTTTTCGGGCGTAGCACCGTCATTCGATTTTAGATTTTAGATTTTGGATTTTGGATTGACCCCACGGATAAATTCGGGGGCTTGAGGATTTTAGATTTGAGATTGTGGATTGATTCCACGGATAAATCGCGTGGCGGGTACCACCTTTGAAATTCGCTTGTCAGTGAGTTAAAAGACTTATTCGCAAATTATCTCTTCCCCTAGATAGTTTGGAGTTTTGAGTTAAAAGACTTATTTGCAAATTATCGCTTTCTGGTTCGGGCCGGTTTATTTTTGGGCAGACAGGACTAATGCCAACCAATCTGTTGGATCTATAGCTAAGGATAATATGGGCGGTGCGCGCCCGCAGCTTGTAGTTAAGCTGCGGGCGCGCACCGCGCACCCGCAGCTTGTAGTTGAGTTTTTGGAAGCGAAACCTCTGGTTCTACTCTTGGCCTACGACTTCCACTTCGACGCTTGTGGCTGCTTCTTCTCCTGAAACTTCAGCGTCTGATGCTTCTGATTCTTCTGCTGCGGGATTCAGAGAGCCTTCTGGTACGAGTTCGATCGTCCCTTTTTCTTCCAACCACTTCAGGGTTTTTTGTTTGAGCAAGTCTTCCCTGACAAATTCCTGCAACCTTTGGGGATCAAAATCTCCTTTGGGAAACTGCTTTCTGACTTTTGCTACTTCTGCTGCTACTTCTGCGTCTTCCACAGATAAGGATTCTAGCTTGGCTATTTCTGCCAGAGCTAGAGTCTGCTTGAGCCGATCGACTGCTTCCGGGCGCGAGCGTTCGCGCATCGGGCCCATATTTTCTTCGGTAAAGAGTTGGTTGATATCTATGCCGTAATTTTTCAATTGGAGGGCTTGTTGATTCAGCAAGTAATCAATTTCGCGATCGAGCATTGTTTCGGGAATTTCCACTTCTATTAGCTGCACGAGTGCTGCTGATATAGCTTTTTCCTTATTAGCTGATGTCTTGTTTTCTTGGTCTGCTTTAAACCGAGTTTCGAGGGACTCGCGCAGTTCTGCTAAAGTTTCAAACTCGCTGACTTCTTGGGCGAAATCGTCGTCCAACTCCGGCAATTCTTTTTCCTTAAGTTCTTTGAGGGTAATCGTAAAGACTGCCGGTTTTCCCGCTAATTCTTCACTGCTGTACTCCGGAGGGAACTGCACGGAAACTTCTCTAGTTTCTCCCGGATTCATTCCGATCATGCCTTGGATAAAGCCCGGTACAAACTGATTTTCCGACAGTTCTACTTGAAAGTCTTCTGCATCGCCGCCGGGAATTTCTGCGGGAGTTTCGCCTTCGGGTGCTTCCGCAAATCTACCGGAGAAATCAACCAAAGCCGTGTCTCCCAACTGAGCCGGCCGGCTTTCTACGGGGATTAAAGTAGCTTTGTCCGATCGATACTTTTCCAATACCTCATCTACCTGAGTCTCATCATACTTAGCTTCTTCTGCTTGAAGCTGCAAACCGGTGTACTGACCCATTTTCACTTCGGGTTCTACGTCAACCTTAGCCGAAAAAATCAGAGGCTGTTCTGGATCGAACTTAGCTAGTAATTCTTCAAACTCGGTGCGAAGTTCAAAACTGCCAATTGCCGGAATTTTTTCTTGTTCGAGGGCTTTTTGCAGCGAATCGTTAATCAAATTTTCCAAAGCCGTCGCCTTCAAGCGAGTCTGGCCTAGGCGCTGTAGCAAAACTTGGCGGGGAACTTTGCCTTTGCGGAACCCAGGAATATTGACCTCGCGAGCGAATTGTTTAATTACTTGCTCGTAAGCTTGTTTTGACTTTTCTGATGGAATTTCGATTTCCAGACCAATTTGGCTGGCTGGAAGTTTTTCCTGGGTTACTTTCATCGGCTTTTTTGATATTTAACAATAGTAATAAAATACATACAAATCTGACTTTGCCTGCATTTTAATTTTGTACGCTTTGACTCGTAACGGCACAACTACAAACACCTTTACCGGATGAGACTGTAAGTCGTTGCCGGCTACTTTTTTGGCTCTTGCCAAATAGTTTTGGTCTGAGGAAACTAGCTTTTGCTGCTAAGAATGTGGAGGTTAAGTCCACTAATTGCCGATGCACCATAGCACATATCGCTCTGTGATGTCAATCTTGCTGGCGGCAGCGATCGGTCAAAAGTCAATGGATGCGCCTGCTAAAATGCAGATATATCCCAAAACCTAACCGGATGCGGATTGGGCGCGGGCGATCCTCTTCAAGGGCTTCGCTAACGGCAAAAGATGCTAAACTTGTATTGGGTACGATCGCGCGTCGCAATTGGGAAGTCCGATCGCCCGTTTCAGTTAACTGCACCATTGCTATCCTCTCATGCTCCTGATATCGCATAACATTAATTAAGTTTGATATTGAGAATTGCAGTTATTTAAATTTTTGATTTGGATCGTTTAGACTCTAATTTGTGGAGGAAACTAATTTGTCTCAATCCTATCGAGTTGCCATTTTAGGAGCCACCGGCGCCGTCGGTGCCGAGTTGCTAGAACTCCTGCACAGCAGGAGTTTTCCGATTTCTAACTTGAAGCTGCTGGCTTCGGAACGTTCAGCAGGCACTACCTTGCCTTTTGGCGGCGAGATGCTGCCGGTCGAAGCAGTTTCGGCGCGATCGTTTGATAATGTAGATATAGTGCTCGCCTCCGCCGGTGGCTCTACTTCTAAATTTTGGGCTCCCAAAGCAGTAGCAGCCGGAGCAGTGGTAATTGACAATTCTAGCGCTTTCCGCATGGATGCGACCGTACCGCTAGTGGTTCCCGAAGTCAATCCCCAGGCGGCGGCAGCTCACCGAGGTATAATTGCTAATCCCAACTGCACGACGATTTTGATGGCAGTTGCTGTTTGGCCGCTTCACAAAGTTAGGCCGGTACAGCGCATAGTTGTAGCGACTTACCAGTCTGCCAGTGGCGCGGGCGCGAGGGCAATGGAGGAAATGAAAGCTCAAGCAAGAGCAATTTTGCAGGGGGAAACGCCCAAAACAGATATATTTCCCTACCCTCTAGCATTTAATTTGTTTCCGCACAACACCCCGATTAACGATTTGGGGTATTGTGAGGAAGAGATGAAAATGGTAAACGAAACTCGGAAGATATTTGGTACGGACGAGATTAAAATTACTGCAACTTGTGTCCGGGTTCCCGTACTGCGCGCTCATTCGGAAGCGATTAATCTAGAGTTTGCAGAGCCTTTTAGCCCGATCGAGGCCAGGGAAATCTTAAAGCAGGCAAGCGGGGTTAAGCTGGTAGAAGACTGGCAAGCAAATCATTTCCCGATGCCTGCCGAGGCCAGCGGTAAGGATGAGGTGTTAGTCGGCAGGATTCGCCAAGATATTTCTCACCCCTGCGGGTTGGAGATGTGGCTGTCGGGCGATCAAATCCGCAAAGGGGCAGCTTTAAATGCGGTGCAGATAGCTGAGTTGCTGGTAGACAAAGATTTGTTGCGAACCCAAGCGGCGGCGGCTTCTAATTAGGGGGAACCCTGGCAATTTGGAAATTGAAATTGGGGATTTTAGATAAACCTTTCATCTGAAATCAAAAATTTAAAATCAAACATCAACAGTCTAAAATCGGAGAAAGTGTGGTAAAGTTTGGACGGGTTCTGACTGCAATGATTACGCCGTTTAAGGAAGACGGCAGCGTTAACTATGCGGTAGCAGAACAATTGGCAGTTCATTTAGCCGATCGCGGTACGGATAGCTTGGTAGTGTGCGGAACTACTGGCGAGTCTCCCACTATGACCTGGGATGAAGAGTACGAATTATTTCAGGTGGTACAAAAGGCGGTGGCCGGTAAGGCGTTGGTAATCGCAGGAGCGGGATCTAATTCTACTTCAGAAGCAGTCGCAGCTACGAAAAAAGCAGCTAAACTAGGGTTAGATGGTTGTTTGCAGGTGGTTCCTTATTACAACAAGCCGCCGCAAGAAGGTTTGTACAATCATTTTCGGGCGATCGCGCAATCTGTTCCTGAATTGCCTATAATGTTATATAACATCCCCGGTCGCACCGGCCAAAATATGTTGCCGGAGACGGTGGCTCGATTGGCCGAAATCCCCAATATTGTGGCCGTAAAAGAAGCAAGTGGCAACTTGGATCAAGCAAGTCAAATTCGGTGCTTGACATCCCCTGAATTTGCCATTTATTCTGGAGATGATTCCCTAACTTTGCCGATGTTGGCGGTAGGAGGATCTGGTGTAGTTAGCGTAGCCAGCCATCTGGTAGGAGAACAACTGCAACAGATGATCGAAGCTTTCGAGACCGGTCAAGTTCAAGTCGCTACCCAGATTCACTTGCAACTTTTTGACCTGTTTAAAGCTCTTTTTCTCACCACAAATCCCATTCTGGTCAAGACAGCTCTTAAACTTCAAGGCTGGGATGTAGGTTCCACCCGTCTGCCCCTGTGCGATCCGCCCGTTGAGATGACTCAAAAGTTAAAGGACGTACTGAGCCAGCTAGCCGCAGTATCAGCTATCAAGAGGGGCGAGAACGAGTTTTCAGACAACTGAATATTGGTTGTGATAAGTCATTAGTTGTTAGTCATCAGTCATTAGTAATTAACTGTTAGTAATTAGCTAACAGTCAAAAATTCAAGACTGAGGATTAAAGACTGAAGGCAAAAGACAACTGACTGTACGGGATAGTAAAACCCGCTGGGGAGTTTTCCATAAATATTTGGAAAAATATTGCCCTACCAACGAACAGCAGACGACAGACGACAGACGACAGACGACAGACGACAGACAACAGACAACAGACAAATAACAAAAATAACTAACAAAGGATACGCATGATCAAAAATACAACTGCACCTGCTCTAAAAGTTATTCCCCTCGGCGGGCTGCACGAAATCGGTAAAAACACTTGTGTGTTCGAGTACGGCGACGAAATAATTCTTTTAGATGCAGGTTTAGCGTTCCCGACAGATGGAATGCACGGTGTAAATATTGTCCTCCCAGACATGACTTACCTGCGGGAAAACAGCCACAAAATTAAAGGTATGATCGTCACTCACGGTCACGAAGACCACATTGGCGGCATCCCCTATCACCTCAAACAATTTGAAATTCCGGTGATTTACGGGCCGCGTTTGGCGATGGCTTTGCTAGCCGGAAAATTGGAAGAAGCGGGAGTGTCTCACCGCACAGAATTGAGGACAGTTAGACCCCGCGACACGGTAAGAATTGGCAAGCATTTTTTAGTCGAATACATTCGCAACACTCACTCGATGGCCGACAGTTTCACGGTGGCAATTCACACTCCAGTGGGAATTTTGATCCATACCGGAGACTTTAAAATTGACCACACTCCTGTGGACGGCGAACATTTTGACTTGCAGAAACTGGCGGAGTACGGCGAAAAAGGCGTGCTGTGCTTGATCAGCGATTCTACTAACTCGGAAGTTCCCGGTTTTACTGCTTCAGAACGTTCGGTTGCTCCGAATTTAGACAGAATTATCGCTCAAGCAACGGGACGGGTAATGATCACGACTTTTGCTTCGTCGGTACACCGTTTGCAAATTGTTTTAGAATTGGCTAAGAAAAACAATCGGTATGTAGGAGTAGTTGGTCGATCGATGCTTAACGTCATCGCTCACTGCCGCAATCTCGGCTACATCAAATGCGAAGATAGTCTTTTCAAACCTCTCAAAGAAATCCGCAATTTACCCGATGACAAGGTTCTGATTTTAACCACAGGTTCCCAAGGCGAACCGATGGCGGCGATGACTCGCATTGCTAACGGCGAACATCACGAACTGAAGATCAGAAAAGGCGATACAGTCATATTCTCAGCTAACCCAATTCCGGGAAATACGATCGCAGTGGTAAACACGATCGATAAACTGATGATGCTGGGAGCAAACGTGGTTTACGGCCGCGACAAAGGCATTCACGTTTCGGGACACGGCTGTCAAGAAGACCAAAAGTTAATGATTAACATGACTCGTCCCAAGTTCTTCTTGCCGGTACACGGGGAACACCGGATGCTGGTTCAGCATTCCAAGACGGCTCAAAGCATGGGCATTCCCGCTAGCAATATGGTGATTATTGACAACGGCGATGTCGTAGAATTAACTGAAAATTCGATGCGACTTGGGGCTAAAGTGCCTTCAGGAATTGAATTAGTAGACTCTTCTCGATCGGGAGTTGTCAAAGCGAACGTCCTCAAAGAACGCCAGCAGTTGGCTGGAGATGGCGCCGTAACTGTAGCGGCGGCGTTGAACTGGGAAGGCAAGTTGGTTGCCAAACCAGAAGTCCACTTGAAAGGTGTAGTGACCTCAGCCGATCGCGAAGTTGTGATCAAATTAATCACTCAAACCATTGAAACAGTTTTGAGCGATCGCTGGTCAGAATTTGTAAAACCCGCAACTCCTGACTCACAAGTTGATGTTGACTGGGTAGGAGTTCAAACGCAAATAGAAAAAGCAATTGGGCGAGTGCTGCGCCGGGAACTGCAAAGCAATCCGATGCTGGTATTCCTGATGCAAATTCCTGAAGAAGCAGTGCGATCTGAAACTGTTCAAACATCTCAGCTTTCCATAGAAGCGCCTAAACTAGCATCATCAGTAGCATCACCAGTAGCAGCCCCAGTACCAGCCCCTGTGAATAAAGTAACAGGCCGCCGCCGTCCCCGGACTGCTGCAAAAGTAGCTTCCGTCGCCTCCTAGTTCGATCGTAATTTGCAACCGCAGATCGACGCAAATAAACGCAGATAGATTAAATTAAATCATTATCTGCGTTCATCTGTGTCGATCTGCCCCATCTGCAGTTCAAAAACAATCAGAGGAATTAAAACGGGAGCATCCCATTTTTGCTTTCAGATCGTGGACGGTTGCATCAGAATAATATATTTCGATGATATAGCAATCCTCGCATCAGCCGCCTCTCTCGAGCGAGACCAGAATCCTTGCAGTGCGAGCCAGAAAGCTCGCGTATAATGCAAGCAAATCATTTAGGATTGCTATATAGCGCGCTCACGTCGTCCATAGCGAACGGCATAGGTCGCGAGCGAGACGCTCGCACTCCTAAAAAACGGCTTTTTACCAAATTGGGATGCTCCCATTAAAACTTTGATTTGCAACTGCGGATAAACGCAAATGAACGCAGATAGATTCAATAACTATCTGCGTTCATCAGTGTTTATCTGCCTGCATCTGCGGTCACAAATCAACCACCAGCAACCGCCGGTACAATACTCACTTCATCGCCATCTTGAAGAGCAGTTTCTGTACCTTCCAAAAACCGGATGTCTTCACTGTTGACGTAGAAGTTGAGAAATCTGCGAGGTGTTCCTTGTTCGTCGCACAGGCTCTTTTTAATGCCGGGACAATTTGTTTCCAGCGATTCAATCAGTTCGGAAATATTGCCGCCGCCGCATTCTATTGTGGCTTGATTGTTGGTGAATTTTTGCAGGGGAGTGGGAATTAAAACTTTAACAGTCATTTTTTTAGTCCTTAGTCCTTAGTCAGTAGTCAGTAGTCAGTAGTCAGTTGTTAGTTGTTAGTTGTTAGTTGTCGGTTGTTAGTTGTCAGTTGTCGGTTGTCGATCCCAATAACCAATAACTAATAACTAATGACTAATAACTGTTAAACCGAAACTTGTTGCCATTCTAAACGTTCGAGTGTGCGGGCGCGCTCTAGGGCACGCTCGAAGGCTTCTATTTTTGGTTCGAGGGTGATGGGTTCGCCGATGTAACCTTGGACGGCTTCTTGGGTTTTTAAGCCGTTGCCGGTAATGTAGGCGACGGTAGTTTCGTCGGGGTCGATTTTACCTGCTTCTACGAGTTTCTTCAAGACTGCGATTGTCGTGCCGCCTGCGGTTTCTGTGAAAATGCCTTCGGTTTCTGCTAGGAGTTTCATGCCTTCGATGATTTCGGTGTCGCTGACGGATTCGATGTTGCCACCTGTTTTGCGGGCGATGTCGAGGGCGTACATACCGTCGGCTGGATTGCCGATCGCGATCGACTTAGCAATTGTATTCGGTTTCACCGGTTTGACGAAATCGCGGCCTTCGCGGAAGGCTTGGGCGATGGGGGAACAGCCGTCAGCTTGGGCGCCGCTGAATCTGACTTTCTTTTCATCCACTAAACCGACTTCGGTAAATTCTTGAAAACCTTTGTAAATTTTTGTGAACAAAGAGCCGGAAGCTAGGGGAGCGACGATGTGATCGGGCAATTGCCAGCCTAGCTGTTCGGCAACTTCGTACCCGAGGGTTTTCGAGCCTTCGGAGTAGTAGGGACGCAAGTTGATATTGACAAATCCCCAGCCGTGTGTATTGGCGACTTCGCAGCAGAGGCGGTTAACTTGGTCGTAGTTGCCGTGAACTGCCATGACAGTGGGATTGTAAATCAGAGTGCCTAGGACTTTGCCTGCTTCTAAGTCTGAGGGGATGAAGACTACGCAGTCGAGTCCGGCGTGGGCGGCGATCGCAGCCGTAGAGTTAGCTAAATTGCCGGTGCTGGCACAGGATACCGTTGTGAAACCCAATTCTCTCGCTCTGCTCAGGGCGACTGACACCACTCTGTCTTTAAAGCTGAGAGTGGGCATATTGACGGCATCGTTTTTAATATAAAGATTTTTTAGACCGAGGCGGCGCGCCAAGCGGTGGGATTTTAGTAGAGGAGTCATCCCCGTGCCGACATCGATGACGTTATCTGTAGCAACTGGTAAAAATGCGCGGTAGCGCCAGATCGAGTTGGGGCCGGCTTGGATGGTTTGGCGAGTGACGGTGCGGCGGATGGCGTCGTAGTCGTACTTGACTTCAAGCGGGCCAAAACAGCAATCGCAGACGTGCTTGGCTTGGAGTTCGTACTCTTCGCCGCATTCTTTACATTTGAGGGCTGTGAAGGTTGCTGCTGTGGATTGGGTTCTGGTTGCCTGGGTCATAGCTCAACTCTCTAGTTTTGCGATGTTTTCTTAGTCTTGTGCAAGATTAGCACGGTCAATTTACCCCGTCAACCATACCCGATTTTTTTAGTCGGGATTGATTTTTTAGTTAAACAGCGGTGTATTTAACTTTGATATTTGGGCGGGCGGGACGCCCAACCCCTACTCCCCACAAGGATTTGACTTGTTTTCAGGATCGGGCTGGGAATCCTGATTGTCAGGCCCGCACGCGAGCCCGATCGAACTCAAGGATGATTGGCCGACGGAATTGTTACAAAACTTAATAAATCTTTTTGGGGCTAACAATTGGGCAGTCGTGCGATCGAACACAACTACAAAACCTCGAATTTTTGATTAACTCAGATGTTGCAACATTCTCAAGAACAGGCAAGATGCCTGTGAAGCGAGAGATGAATTTTCTCGCTTCACAGGCCGAAAAGCCTGTTCATAAATAGCTTATTGAGAATGGTGCAACATTTCAGATTAACCAACTTAGCCTATCCACCGCTGACGGGGGGGATAAGTACAACTTCGTCGCCGTCTTGGAGGATGGTGTCGGGGGAGACGAATTCCAGGTTGATGCCGAAGCGGGTGCGCGATCGCCATTGTTCTAATTGAGGATATTGGGCGATCGAGCTTTCGAGCACTTGAGACACTGGGGTTTCGGGAGGAAGTTCTACTGTAAGTTCCGAAACGCCGTAGGCTTCACTGAAGGCGGCGAACAGTTTAACGGTGACGGTAATCGAAGAGTTTGACACGGCAGTTTAGTGCGATCGACAGTTTGGCAATTATCAACTACACCATACAATTAATTGGGAATTAGGCGCGCTGAGGCTTAAAATTGAAAGCGGCAATCTCTAGTTAAGTTTTACCCCATCCGGCAAAAATGACAGTTGATTGCAGCAAAAAGTCCGAACAGGATTGTATGCCGATCGCTCTCACCAACCGAGGGTTATAAGCCGTTGGCATCCACTTAGATGCAGCTAGCTAAGCTCTAGTTGGCTGCTGTTGATGCAACTGAGAGACTAATTTTTGACGTTGCGGTGTAAATACTTTACGGTAATTGTGGGATAGTACAAAAACCTCGCACTAAATTTAGCAGGCAACAACGCAGACAAGGCCCTGCCAACCGCTTATCTGACCACAAATCAGGTTTTAAAATGCGGCTTGGATTTTCCAAACCTTTCTCCTGCAAAGCAAGTATGCCGTTTTATCTAAGAATAATTCGGAAATAATTAACGCGATCGAGATATATATGGCAAATAATGATTTTAAAGTGCTTCAAATTATTGAAGCTAAAGGCTGGTATGCCTTTGGGAGTACGAAGCAAAACCAGCACGTTGAGAGGTGGGTAAGACCTGTCGTGTGTTGGGTTTTAATAGAAGATAAGAAAAAGCGGCGGATTGTGACTGCTACCGCTAGCTATCAGATCGAGATTGACGACAAAGAAGTCGAGTTTTTTGCCCACGAAAGCGAAATTCAAGATATGGAGAGTCTCCCGAAGTCTGTCTCGGTATCGGAATTTCTGAAAACAGAAGATTGAGAGAAGGGCAAAAGGAGATCGTTTAACAAGTTATTAATTATTCCTTAGTGCTTCCTTAAACTTGCTGTCGGATTCTATTTCAATTAGAAGCAGAAGCTCTAGATTGGGGAGAGGGGCAGATGCGGACAGGGGGAGAATTTATATTTTTGCCTTGCCTTTTGCATCTTGTGCCGAATGCCTGAAGTAGCCCAAAAAATAAAGAGGTCGGAAGATTGCAGGCAATGCCAACACGCTTCCGACCTTGCTGAATAACAGGGTATGCATATGTTTTTAAAGTATGGCAGCCAGGCTTTTGAGATATCAAGAGGACTATTGCAATCACCCACTTTTGCTTTCAGGATGTGTTTGCAAGGCTCCTAATATTTTAGACTGAAAATTTGAAAATTGAGAGGGGTGAGGGTTACAGGTTAAGGATTCTAGCTGTTTATCTGTAGCGGGTGCTACAAAAAATGGTGGCATTCGCGGACGATCGCACCTTCTCCCTAAATTGTTTGCACTCAAAGCTGAAAGTTCGATCGTCCGCTGCAACTGCTGCGACTTTAAACCCCAGTAGCGACAGGTTCCGGCCTCTGCTGCCGCATCCGCCGCCCCAGCAGGGCCATCCGCACGCCGCCGGCCGGCCCTAAAGTCACCCCTCGGCGTTTTGCCTGTACGGGCTTTTTCTCGGCCAATACTAGGTCAAAATTCCGCAAAATGGTTCCCAGCACCAGTTTCATCTCCAACTGCGCCAGCGCCAAGCCGATACAGCGGCGGCTGCCGCCCCCAAAGGGCAAATATTCGTAAGGCGAGAATTGCCTCTCCAAAAACCGTTCCGGTTTAAATTGCAGCGGTTCTGGATACAAATCTTCCCGTCTGTGGGTCAAATAAATCGAGCCGAAAACAACCGTACCCGGTTCGAGTTGATGTCCCATCAGTTCCACTGGCTGACGCACTACTCGCGGAAACGTCAGCATTCCCACCGGGTAAATTCGCAGCGTCTCCTGACAAACTGCACTCAGATAAGGCAAGCGGGAAATCTCCATCGGGTCGGGATTTTCCCCCAAACTGTCCAATTCTTGCAGCAACTTCTGGCGCACCGAGGGCAAACTGTGAATCCAGTAAAATGCCCAAGCTAGGGCCGTTGCTGTGGTTTCGTGGCCTGCAAACAGCAGCGTCATCAACTCGTCGCGCAATTCGACCTTCGTCATCGGTTGCCCGTTTTCGTCGCGCGCGGCCATCATTAAGCTGAGAATATCGGTGCGGTTTTCGTCTGGTTGCAGTCTGCGTTCGGCAATTTCCGCGTCCATCAGTTCGTTAATTTTTCGCTGCTGCTGTTTCATCCGTCCCCAAGGACTCCAAGATCCCCAATCTTGCTGCATCCAAGGCAGAAATAGCATACTCGATCGCAAAGGAGAGTCGATCGTATCAATAATCGCAGCCAGCAGCGGGGACAGTTGCTGCAACCGCGGGCCGTCATCCAGACCGAAGACAGCTTGCAAAATTACCCGCATGGTGACTTCCTGCATAGCGGTGCGGGCCACAAAAGGTCGATCGACCGACCATTTACTGGCGACATCAGCAGCGATATCGCAAATTTGTTGACCGTAATTCCGCATCCGTTCCCCGTGAAAGGGCGGCATCAATAATTGGCGGTCGCGTTTGTGCTTTTCTCCAGAGATCACAATCATGGATTGTTCTCCCAGCAAGGGTTTGAGAATACCGTTGATATCGCCTGGAGCGTCAAAAGCTTTGCTGTTGAGCATTTGCTCGATCGCTTGCGAGTTGTGAATCATCACAAATGGTTTGAGGTTGCTCCATCGAGCGGTGAAAATCTCCCCGTACTTTTTGGCACATACATCCAGGTATGTCAGCGGATCGGCAATCCATTGAATTAGCTGCACGAAGCGGGGGTTTTTGGGGCCGTCAGGTAGTGTCATAGAAATTGTGGTTGTCGTAGGACTTGAGGAACATCAATACTCTTAGGCGCAAAAACCGGGTTTTTCTAGGAAAAAACATCGCGCTTTGCGATCGGCCTTGGTTAGAAAAACCCGGTTTCTGGAGTTTTTGTGCGTAAGTCGCGATCGACAACAATCAAAGGCTTTGAACGTTTATTCAAAGTCTCCGAACTCCGCTTTTTTAAGCGGAAATTGGGTAAGTCCTATCTTCAATAATTTTAATAGATTATTCTCGAACGGTGTTCAAAATATCCTCTCCAAGCTCTGTAAAACGCACAGTTTTGATTTGCCAAGGAGCATAACTGGTTAAAGTTTGGCGCACGCCCCCGAACAAACCTAACATCTGACAACTCGACAGATTTTGCAATTTCTGGCGGGAAGTCCCGGAGGCTCGCAGATCCACGGTAGCTATTCCGAGGTCGCGATCGATCTTGAGGCGATAACCAGCCAAACCAAGACTATCGAAAATCTGCTGCTTTAACACTTCATTAACCGCCGATGACATTAACTGGTTCTCTGGGCCAGTAACTGTTTCCGGCTTCAGAGTTTGACACAGATTGTCTACCTTATAAACCCTAACGGTGACAGTATTCTCTGAGACTGCCGCACTGCCTAAAACTGACGCAACAGAGTTAGAAGGCTGCGTTAATTGACTCGATCGAGCCTCAATTTGATTTCCCGTTAGCTGTAGGTGTTGGAACTGACGGGCGCTTGCTGGGAGTCGGCTCTGGTTTTCGGTCGAGGTAGCTGCATCTGAGCTAGAACAACTGCTACCGCCCATCAAAATTAACCACACGCCTAAATATCCGAACTGTTTGCAGATACGATTCATAGTTTTTAATACTCTACTAAATGTCAGTGTATGGAGGGTGAATTTTGGTGGTAGAAAGCACTTAATCCCTGATTACACTCACTTAGAAGTATTTCCCGCAGTACGGAGATGAAAACAAGTTAAGAGTTCTTGTTAATACCTTGATTTTAGTGTTAGATAAACTATGAGGGGTTTTACCCCCTCATAGGTGCAACCCTACAGTCTTCGTATCTCAGCAGATCGAGCTCGCGACTCAGCTCGCAAGTGATATCAAATACCTTGTCAGTGGTGTGATGTACCGTTCCAACTCGAGCCGTCCCAAGGTCTGAGGTGAAAAGCCTCTTTCCGGTTGGTAAAAGCCTGAGTTTGATTAGTAGTAATCAGGACAGAATTCAGACTGGCGCGCGTATTTTAAGCTCGCCTTTGGCGCGGTTTTTGAACGGCGTCGAAAGCGCGGTTAGAGGGAATGCGCCAGTCGCGAACAATATCAAAACTTACGCATCAAGAGCGAAGAAACCGGGTTTTTTAACCAGGCATAAGGGCTGCAACGAAGTGTTTTCGTAAAAAAACTGGTTTCTGGTCAATCGATTTGAGATTTGAGATTTGAGATTTGAGATTTGAGATTTGAAGCATTCACCCCACGAATAAATTCGGGGGCTCCTCGATCGGATACAGGTTTTTTATTTCTGGACGGATGAATCCGGGGGCTTATATCCTGGATGCTTTCGGTCAAGTCGCGAATAACATTATTCCGAAGTCAGCGGATCTTTCACGAACAGGCGTGTCAAGAGGGTTATCGCAGCATTCGGTGATTTTTGTCCCGAATCCTCTAAAAAAGAGTCAAAATATCATGAAACAGCAATTATTGACAAAAGTTTTGGTGGCAACAGCGATCGGCCTCAGCGGCCTGACGGTTGCTTCTCAACCGAGTTACGGTCGGCGAGCACCGGGGGAAAGTGGATTTCGGTGCAGCACCTCGACCGGTGCGCCGGTGACGGTGTACCAAAACCCTCAAGGTGCCGTAGAGCCTTGGATTGAGTGGACTTCGGATTATTTCTCCGGTTCTGGCTACAATCCGGCAACTCGGTGCCAATTAGTCAGCCAACGCCTCGAAACCTATCGCCGCCAACGGGTGCTCAAGTACATTACTGCAGGCCAGATGAACGGCCAGAACGTCATCTGCACGGCGAATCAAGTCAATGGGCTGTGTCAAAATTTGATTTATACCCTCAGACCCGGCCAAGACCCGATCGGCTCTTTGTATAATTTGTTGGCTTGGCGCCAAGGATATGTCGGGATGCCGTCTTTTGATGAAACCAGTAAAATTCCTTACATTGATGTCAGGGAAAAACTAGGGGAAAACACTGCCGATGGGGCGCAGCAGCCCCCTTTTTCCCCGCCGTCCGAACTGCCTTAAGGATTGGCGAATTTTCCATCCCATCGCCAATTCCAAGGGTTGAGGTGGAAAACTTGGCGCGTCAAACAGCGGTACGCATCCAGACGGGGAAATCTTCTGGTTCTGGGACGATCGTCCGGCGGCAGGGGCAAACCTATACGGTGCTGACTAATTGGCACGTTGTGGCTTTCAACAGGGGCGATCGGACAATTGTCACAGGCGACGGCCTGATTCACCGATCGCTGGGAGTTCCGAAGCGGCTGGGCGATACCGATCTGGCGATCGCTCTGTTTCGCAGCGCGATCGAGTATAAAGTAGCACCGATCGGCGCCTCGCCGGCAGCGGTCGGAGAGCCGCTGCTGGCGGCCGGATTCCCTGCGGGTGCTGAGGTGTTGACTGTAGCGCGGGGGTTCGTAGAACTGCTGCTGTCGAAATCTTTACCTCAAGGCTATAGCTTGGGCTATACAAATGAGGTTAAAATCGGCATGAGCGGCGGCCCGATTTTTAATGCCAAAGGTTTTTTGGTTGGGATTAACGGTCGAGGCAAGTATCGAGAACCCGATTTTGGCGTCTATGCTTTTGAAGATGGAAGCGAACCGACGCCAGAATTATTGGAAAAAATGGTTAAATCCAGTTGGGGAATTCCTATCAGTATATATTTGCAGTTTGTCTCGTCCGATCTAGGAGTTAGCGATGAATTCGTGGGGTTTGCGGTTTGACGCGCTGACAGTCATCTTGACAGGTGCATTAACGGTGACGGCGGTTGTTGGCCAACAATATGCTGCTTGTGCCAAAACAGCCCAAGAAATTGCCCAGCTAGCGATGTTCACAACGGTGGAAGTCAATAATACGCTGGGTTTTTCTACTAGCGGCTCAGGAGTAATTATTGCTAAACAGGGCAATATTTACACTGTTCTGACGGCGAATCACGTAGTGGCAAGCCTCGCCCAAGAATACAGCATTCGCACTCATTTAGAAAAAGATTATACTGCCATCAGAATACAGCGACTGCCGAAAAACGACCGGGATATAGACTTAGCTTTGATACAGTTTCAGAGCCGAGAACAGTATCCAGTAGCCCCAATGGGCGAGTCGGAACGTGCTGTTGTCGGTTCTACTATTTACGTTGCTGGCTATCCGCTGCCCATTGCCTTTGGATCTGAAAGAAAACTGGAGTTTACTGGTGGTATTGTCTCTTCTCGCCTCGGCAGCGCATCATCGGGGTACGGACTGCGCTATCAAGCTGTGACAAGGCGCGGTATGAGCGGCGGGCCTGTATTTGATGCTGATGGGAGAGTTGTGGGAATTCACGGCCAGGGAGATACTGTCGGCACGGTGATCGGCCAGTGGAACGGTCAGATAGAGGAGATTAAAACCGGGTTGAATGCAGCAATCCCGATCGATGCTTTTACGGTGTTGCTGTCACAAACTAAGCCTAGCGGGTTTGATATTCTCAGCAATATTTCTATCAGCCGCGCCTCTAGCCAAAGCCAACCGAACCTCAGTCAAGGGGGCTTTGTGTGCGATACCTCGACGGGCGATCCGGTGACTGTATATCAAAATCCGCAAGGGTTCAGGGAGCCTTGGATTCGCTGGAATTCTAATTTCTTTTCTAGTTCTGGTTACGATCCTCTGACTCGCTGCAAACAAGTGACTCAGCGCCTGGAAAATTACAGCCGCAACCAACAGCTAAATTATGTAACTGTCGGTATAGTCAACAATCAGAAAGCTATTTGCACGAGCAGTCGCGTTAACGGGCCTTGCGAAGGTTTGATCTACACCCTCCGCCGCGATCAAGATCCTGCTCCTGCACTCAGCAGTTTTTTTGTTTGGCTGACTAATCAAAAGGCTAGACCTTCTCTTTTTGAAAGCAGCACTGTGATTTATATTAATGTCGGGGAACGGCTGGGGTTAGATATTAGCAAACCCTAATTGGTACTGGGCAATGATTTTTTTTTGCGGAATTGCTCCGATTGTATTGTTGAAATACGGGGCGCTCTCACCTTCAAGTTTGAGATATTTTAATTATTTATCATTCGATATAGCAGAAGTGATGATTTTTTGCAACAAGAAAGCTATAAAATTACTGTTACATTAATCTAATTCAAAATTTTCAGGTATAAAGCATGACTGCAACTACGCCGAAGGCAACGTCAGCAATTCCCAGTTTTTGCGAAGGAATCCAGTATTTCTCCGAGAGTGTGCCTGGTTTTGAGACTTACGGGAAAGCACCTGCGATCGCCGAGGGAAACAAGTCGATCGCCGATCCTGCCGATCCTGCAGCCGTCTTTCAAACGATGCTGGGAGCAGACGCCCTGCGTTACCTGACACTGCAAGTCACCGCCAGCAAGGCATCGGGACATCCAGGGGGTTTTGCTAGCCAAGCTGAGGCTTATGCCGCTTTGGTGATGCTCGGACACAAGAACATTGTCACCGAAGTCGGCCATCACGCGCCCGGATTTTACAGTGCCATGTTTCTCGATCGATCTTTGGAGGATATGGGAATTGTTAACGTGCAGCAAGTGCGCGATAAATTCCGAGAAAAAGACGGTTTGTTAGGACATCTTTCCGGTTTCATTCCCGGCCTTTTAGCGCCGGCCGGGCCCCTCGGACAAGGGCAGCATTTCGCAATGGCAGGAGCGCTTTTGCACCGCGAAAAACTGTTTGCTTTCACAATGGGCGACGGCGGCATGGGCGAACCCTATCCGATGAGCAGCATGGCGCATTTTCACACTGCTTATCCGAGCGTTACTAACTTTTTGCCTGTGTTGGTTTGGAACGGATATTCTCAGGAACATCACAGCATGGTTTCGACTAAAACTAATGCTGAAATGATTGCTTATTGGCAAGGAAACGGTTTTGAAGAAGTTATCTTAGTTGATGCTAAGGAATTTGACGATCAAAATCAAACGGAAGATTATGTTGACAGCACTGCTTTTTCGCTCGAACAGCGCATGGCATTTACCAAAGCTGTTTTACAAGGAGTTGACAAAGCGGCAAAATCTGCTCTCGGCGGCAAATTAACTGTATTTATCATCAAACAGTTGAAAGGTGCCGGTGTCCACGCGCGCGGCGCAAAATCTCACAACCTTTATCCGAAAGATACGCTGGATGCTCCGCACATTATCAGTGCTTTAAAAGAGCGCGCTTTGACTGTGGAAGCTTGGCAGTTGGTGCGGACAAATGCTGAACGCGCCGGCGGCGGGCCGGCGGCGAAAACAGTTGTTACTGAGTTTACATTGCCGCTGGCAGATTTAGGCGAATTGCCTTTAGAAGAATTTGCAGTTGGGGGAGAATCGAAGATTTCGACAACAGCAATGGGGGTTTTGGTAGGGAAAGTTGGCGAGCGCGATCGTACTTTTCTTGTCACTAATGCTGACGGCAATGAAGCATCGGCAATTGCCAATATCAACCAAGCTCTCAAAATTATTCACCCGACGACAGATGACCTGTACAATCAATCGCCAAACGGTCAAGTTTACGAACCTTTGAGCGAAGATGCTTGCGCGGGTTTAGCCGTAGGTTTGTCGCTATTCGGAGCGCGGAGTTTGTGGTGTTCCTACGAATCTTTTGCCATCAACGGTTTACCAATTTGGCAAACTGTAACCCAAGCAATGGCAGAATTGCGCCGTCCAACTCCGGCAACAGTCACCTTATTTACAGCGGGTGCATTGGAACAAGGCCGCAACGGTTGGACGCACCAACGCCCGGAAATTGAGGCTTATTTTGCGGCGATGATGCGGAACGGAAATGTGTTTCCTTTGTTTCCACCGGATGCTAACAGCATTCAAGCTTGTTACGAGTGGGCTTTGACTGCTAAGAATAAGGGAGTTGTGATTACAGCGAGCAAGTCGCCGCTGCCAATTCGCACCACATTTGAACAGACTCGCCAAGGTTTGCAAGACGGTGCAATAGTGCTGCACGAAGTCGATTCTCCTCAAGCTGCCCACAATCAAGGAGAGAGCAAGAAAGTTGTGTTTGCTGTTGTCGGCGACATGACTTTAATACCAGTGTTTGAAGCGGCGGCATTTTTGGAAACAGAAGGCATTGGAGTGCGGATTGTTTCTATTATCAATCCCCGGCGTTTGTACCGCCCAACAGACGTTGCTTGGGATACTTGTTCGGAAGCTGACGGCGGCTTTTTGAGCGATGAGAAATTTGCCGAAATGTTTGGCGGAGATGCTTTGATTGGCGTGACAGGCGGTGCTTCTGGGATGCTGGAACCTGTGATGCTACGCAGCAATTGCCAGCGGGATACTTTCGCTTGGAAGCGGGGGGAAACTACTGCTAGTGCTGGTCAATTAATGGCGTTTAACGGGTTGACTGCTGAGGCGTTGACTAAAAGGGCGATCGAGCTAGTTCATTAAGTTAGAATGTGAGTGAATGCCCCTGCCTGGTTTGTGCTAGGTAGGGGCTAGCAATATTTAAAATAGGATGGTGATACCTGTGACTGCAAAAATTTTAGAAGAAATAGGTACGCTTGCAGAACAGCGATTGATTCTCCCCGCTTATTATACTTGGGAGCAATTTGAGGATCTCGACTCTTTGATGGCAGACTCTCCTGGTTTGCGGATAACTTATCTTGATGGGTGGATCGAGTTTATGACAGTGGGCGAAGCACATGAAAGCTTTAAAAAAGCGATCGCTATATTACTGGAAGCATACTTTTTTGAACTTGGAATTGAATTCTTTCCTGTAGGGAGTGCAACTCGCAGAGACCGGGCAAGAAATGTATCATTTGAACCAGACGAGTCTTATTATATAGGTTCAAGAAAAGAGCATCCCGATTTAGCCGTCGAAGTAACCATTACTAGCGGTAGCACAAATAAACTAGCTAAGTATCTGCGACTTCGCATTCCTGAAGTTTGGTTTTGGGAAAATAATCGGCTTGCTGTCTATCGGCTGCGCGAGGATGATTACGAGCAAGTTTCAAGAAGTGAGTTTTTGCCGGAGTTGGATTTAGCATTGTTGGTACGCTGCGTTTTAATGCCTTCAATAATTGAGGCAAGGACAGAGTTTCTTAATGGGGTTAGGCAAGTGGGTTGAATGCTGAGGAGTTGGTAAAAAGTGCGATCGTCTACGAGGGCTTCGCTAACGGCTTGATTGGTTAAGCTAAAATGTGACAGACAACCATTCGCTCTCACAAACAACCTTTGCGCGATCGGCTCCAACGATTAGTTAGACTTGTAAGTATAAAGTTACTAAGCTCAGAAGTATGAAAATTTATAGCTTTGATACGATTCTAGAGCTAGTCACAGAAATGTCTGATGAGGAGCAAATAGCTTTAATCGATTTGATTAAGCGACGACGCACAGAAAAAGGGAGAGATGAGATTGCTCTCAATATCGCTCGTAGCAATGAGTAATACCTATACGAACCTTCTGCTACCAGAAAATCATCCTTTTTCTTGCTTGGATATCTGGATTATAGCGCAGGGAAGACACGGGCAATGCCCCTACCGTGGAACTGGCGGCTGCAAAACTTCAGCCTCCTTTGCTATTTCCGTTTCCTCCAAAACCTCCTCTAAAACCGGAGGAGGAATCGGCACTTCTTCAACTACCTGATGCTTTTCCAAAGTCAAGCGAGACTGCGACGAACCCGACAATCTTTTCAACAATTTCGGTGTCGGATCGTACAGCAAATAAATAATTCGATCGCCCGCTTGCCAAATCTGGGTCGCCGACACTACTTGCAAGTACCCCTGCCTTTCCAGCAGCAGCGGTGCCAACTCCCCGGCTTGAACCAAAGCTTGCAAGTGAGCAATCTGAAACTGCAATCCCTCACTTTTTAACTCAGTTTCCCCCAATTTTACTTCGCCGTCGCTCAGATATTCGTTCCAATCCTTCAGCGACAAATCCGAGACAAAAGCTTGATTGATTTTATTCTGATTTGCAGGCGTATTTGCTTGCGGATCTTTGGGGAATATTGCCAAAACCCTCGGCGGTGCAAACTCTTCGGCCGCTCGCTGAGCTAACACTAAGTTTACCTCGCCGTTGTTAGTCATTGCCAAAAAAGTTCCCATCGATTCCAGTCCGGCTTCTTCTAACACGCTGTGGTCGAGAGCACTGCTCAAAAACACCCGCAAACCCTCTCGTTCTGCTTGTGCACAAGCTTCCGGGTTGGTGTCGATAATTGCCACCGATTCTCCGCGTTCTTGAAACAAGCGAGCAATTAATCTGCTCAAAGGATTTGACCCCACAATTGCTGCACCGGTTACAGATTTTGAGGTGATGCCCAAAAGTTGAGCCATCCGTCCGGCCGTCAGCCCCTGCACGAAAACTGTCATAATAATTGTTAGGAAAACTAAGGCTTTAATCGAGTCGCCGCCGTTGATTCCCCGCTGGGTGAGCAAAATTGCAAATAAAGATGCGATCGACGCTGAGACAATTCCCCTCGGCGCTACCCAACAAATAAATAATTTCTGCCGCCAATTCAGTCCGCTGTTCCAAGTACAAAGCCAAACGTTGATCGGCCGCACTACCCACATTAAAGCTAAAACTGTAAACAAACTTCCCCAACCGAGGGCGACCACACTAGCGAGGGATAAATCGGCCGCTAGCAGCACGAACAGCACAGAAATAGCAAGGACTGTAAGTTGACCTTTAAACCTCCTCAGCAGCCTTTCTTCCGGGATAGCAGCGGCTTTGAGGACGATGCCGGAGAGGACTGTTGCCATCAGTCCCGATTCGCTGCGGATTTCTTCTGCTAAGCCGAAAAATCCCCACAAACCCGCTAAAACGACTAAGTTTTTGAGGTCTTCTGAGAGAAATTGCGATCGCTTGAGAATGAATCCCAGCAGCCAACCGCCTGCAACTCCGACGACTGCGCCAACGAAGAGCCGCACGATTAAATCTCGGAACAAAACCAGCAAATCAGGATTGCCGTTTAAAATAATATTCAGTACCAATACTGCCAGAATTGCTCCGACAGGATCGATTAAAACGCCTTCAGCTTCTAGCAAAGCGGCGACTTGTTTGTCAACGGATACTTGTTTGAGCAAAGGGCCGATTACTGTCGGGCCGGTGACAACTACTAGAGAAGCATACAGAAATGCGATCGGCCAGGGAAATTCTCCCAACCAGTGTGCGGCCATTCCGCCACCAATTAGCGTAATTAAAGTGCCTACCGTAACTAAATTGCGGATGCTGCCGGAAACTTTGCCCAAATCTCGCAATTCCAAATTCAAGCCGCCTTCAAACAGAATTAACGCTACGCAAAGCGATACCATAACTTCCAAACCGCTGCCCAGCAGATTGGGGTGCAGCACTCCCAAGCCGTCTGGGCCGGCTAAAATGCCGAACAGCAGCAAAAATACGATCGCCGGAACTTTCAGATAAGCGGCCAGAACTTGAGCGCTGATACCACAGGTGACGGTCATGACCATCAACAGGGTGATGTTAAAGGGGATTTCCATAGATATAATTGTTACAGGCTGCCCGCTGGGTTTTAAATGTTCGATCGCGGGTAATTTGAGTGCAGGCGCTATATTCGGCGCAGCTTACAAACTCGGCACGGCCTTGGATTTTTGCGAATAAGATTAAAAAACCTTGATATTGGCTACAACTTTATCAGATAATTCTCTTAGCGTCAAAGATTGGAGCCGCCCCTTCAGAAGGTAGAAGCTAGAAGGCTCAAAGGTGAAGACTTTTAGGCTGAAGAGTAAAATCTCAATTACCAATTACAAATTATCAATCTGTACCTCACGCAAAAGAGATTCGTTTGTATTGAGGACTTGATTTCTCAAAGTTTTTATGAGGAATCAAGTCCTCAATACAAACCTTACAAGAGTTATTTTACCGGACATATAGCAGTCCTAAATCTGTCGCAAAATCGAGCGAGATCGGAATCCTTGTAGTGCGAGCATCTTGCTCGCGTACTATTTTTCAAATCATTTAGGATTGCTATAATATTACTTCCCGTCACGGCTGGCATTCTGCCACCTGCGAAAAAACTCCGAGAGAATTGCCGGCGAAATTTGCCCTTCCAGCCAATCTAAAGACTGGTTTTGCTGGGGTGCGGCTCGATAAAATTTGCACGCATCTATCAGCCGAATCGGAGAATTAGTGACAGTAGATTGAGAGCGCCACTTTTGTGCAAACTCGGCAATAATAGCCGGAGAAATTTGTTTTTGCAGCCAATCTAAAGCTTGGTCTTGTTCTGCTAAACCTCGATAAAATTTGCCCACATCTATCAATCGCAAATTAGCGTCTTGAGGTAAGGCAGTTGCCCGCCATTTTTGAGCAAATTCCCCTAAAACAGAGGTAGAAACTTGACTTTGCAGCCAAATTAAGGCAATATCCTGGGTAGCGCTAGCTTGATAAGACGAGAATACCTGAGTCAGCCGCGGGGCGGGTGTGGGAGTGGGAGTCGGAGCGGGAGTCGGCTGCGGGGCGGGTGTCGGCGCTGGAGGGGGGACAACTACTTTGGGAGATTTTCGCATCAAAGCGGCCCAGGTTTTGATGCCTGCAATGCCATCTGCATTGAGACGTTGAGATTTCTGAAACGAGATGAGCGCCGCTGTGGTGGTAGCCCCAAATTTACCATCCATCGCGCCTTGATAGAAACCTTTAATTCTTAATTCCCTCTGGATGTCTGCAACTTTATAACTTACGGCGCCTTCTCGGACGCTTTCAAAAATATTGGTGTCTACATTGCCCGATACGCCGGACACGCTGCCGGTGTCGCTGTACTGCCAAAAAGTCCAAGTTTTCCAGCCGCCGGGCACCCAAGGTTCCTCAGCACTGGTATAGTGAGCAATCCACAGCGGGTAATCGGCAAACCGTTTTGTCCCCAGGTTGTCCCAGAAACCCGGGTAAGTGTAGATAATCGGCCGCATCAAGGTGGCTTTTTCGACGGCTTCTAACCAAATTGCGGCTCGATCGCACAATTGAGTCACAGTCAAACCGCCTGTAGTTTCTAAATCCAAGACTGCCGGCAAATCCCCCGCTTCGAGTTTTACAGTTTTCAAGAATAAATCTATTTGTCCTTGAACGCTGCTTGCAGGTTGAAAAAAGTGGTAAGCACCGCGTTGAATCCCCGCCGCTTTCATAGCTGCCCAATTGCGGGCAAAAGTTTGGGACACTAAAGTTGCACCCTCCGTCGATTTGACAAAAGCGAAGACTGTGCCTCCCTGGGCAACTGCTTGCCAATTGACATTGGGCTGGTAGTCGGAAACATCGATACCGCGAATACTCATATTACCGAGAGTTGAGAAAAGCTGGTTTTGTCTGAAGCTGCGACTAGATTAAGGGTACATTAAATTGTAATGCTAAGTCGCTAAGTGTTTTGTTTCAGGGAAGATTGTGCAAATGAACTTCGATCGAATAGAGCCCGGCCCCGGTCAAGAGTCTGTTTGGGATTACCCGCGTCCCCCTCGCCTTGAGGAATTGACCAAACACGTACAGATAATTTTTAATGGAGTGACGATCGCCGACACGCGCCACCCTCAGCGGGTATTGGAGACAAGCCACCCTCCTGCCTACTATATCTCTCCTGAAGATATCCAAATGGAATATTTGCACAAAACTTTACGGGGTTCTTGGTGCGAGTGGAAGGGACAAGCCAGTTATTACACTGTGGCGGTGGGAGAAAAGGAAGTAGTAAATGCTGCTTGGTTTTATCCCAATCCCACCCAAGTCTTTGAGGCTATTAAAGATTATGTAGCTTTTTATCCGAGCAAGATGGATGCCTGTTATGTGGACGGGGAATTAGTGCAATCTCAACCAGGGGATTTTTACGGCGGCTGGATTACCAAAGATATTGTCGGCCCGTTTAAGGGAGGGCCAGGAACTTGGGGGTGGTGAGGGAATGTGGAGTTTTGAGTTTTGAGTTGATAACAGGGGCAGAAACCACGTTTTTTTTTACGCCAAGCCTTGTTACAGCTTCGATCGGTTTAAAAACCTGGTTGCTTGAGTTTGTGTCTGCCGTGAATGAGTTGAGGACTTGCCCAGAAACCTGTTTTTTTTACTACGCAAAAAGCCTACTATCAAAATATGAGTAATAATTCAATAAATCTATAATTGAGTGAAGATGAATCAATGCAGTGCAGCAGGCGCTGCAGAAGCTAACGCAGCAGGTTATCCCTTGAAATAAACAGTGTCGTCAAGAATACAGTCACTGCTAATAAATAAATGTTAGTATAAGTTTATACCTGACACTAGCTTTATTGCTTCTTTATTATTTATTCGGATCAGCGCTGTGTCTGTTGAATTTATCCCGCCATCTAACTCGCCAGAAAAACCACCTGAAAATTTATCTTTAGAGTCTACTCTTAAGGATCTAGCTGTATTCAATTTTCAGGTTGACTCCTCATATCTTGCCAAAGAAGTAGCCCGGTTTTTTCAAGCTCACCCGCTGCTTCCGGGAGTTATATTGACCGTAAATGGCGAATTTTTAGGGATGATATCGCGTCGGCGATTTATGGAACGCATGAGCCGCCCTTACGGAGTAGATATATTTGCTTGCAGACCGATTATAGCCTTGTATCAAATAGCTCAAACCGATATTTTAATTTTACCAGGAGTAGCCTTAATTGTCCTGGCAGCTCAGCGAGCCGTGCAGCGACCGCCGGAACTGCTTTACGAGCCAATTGTTGTGCAGTTAGAACCTCAAGTTTACCGATTGTTAGACGTGCATCAACTGTGGGTAGCTTTATCCCAAATTCACCAACAAGCTACTTGGTTTATGAGCGAACTTTATTACAACTTAGCGCTCACGAAATGCGAGCTAGAAGCAGCTAATTCTCAATTAAAAGCAGCTAATTCGGAATTGTATCGCCTTGCCAACTTAGATGGCTTAACTCAGGTTGCCAACCGCCACTGTTTTAACGAATACTTAGAGAAAAAATGGCAAGAATTGGGAGAAGCAGCAGCAGAAATATCTTTAATTTTATGCGATGTTGACTTTTTTAAGAAATACAACGATACTTACGGACATCAGGCGGGAGATGCTTGCTTGCAGCAGGTAGCCCAAGCTATTTTGGAAGCCGTAAATTACTCAACAGGCGAAGTTTCGGGCGAGACTCTGGTAGCCCGTTACGGAGGCGAAGAATTTGCAGTGATTTTGCCTCGGACTTCGCCTGAAATAGCTGTCTGGATTGCAGAGAAAATTCGAGTGTGGATCAAAGAACTAGAAATCGAACACGTTAATTCGGAGGCGTGTTCTCTCGTGACGCTGAGTTTGGGGGTAGCGAGTACGTTTCCTCGATCGTCCGCAGCACAAAAAAACTTGATTGCAGCGGCAGACCGCGCGCTTTATCAAGCTAAAGACCGAGGGCGCGATCGAGTGATTTTAGATTTTAGATTTTAGATGGGAAAATCGTTTCCATCACAGATTATCTGGCAAGTCGCCGATCGACCTCCCGATGCTAGCCAGCAATTTCTCCAAAGCTTTCATCTGCTTGACGGTGAACGTGGGTACGTTCTTCCCCAACTCCCAACGGCTGATTGTTTGCGACGAAACGCCAAGCTCTCGCGCCAAATCTTCCTGACTCATCTCCAGTTCTTCCCTGAGCTTCTTCAAATGCGACTCTTCATCTTCAGGTCGCGGAACGGGCTTTTTCGGCATATCCTCGATCGCACATTTTTTATATAAGATGCTTAAGCATCTTGACTAAACAATAAATTGATTAGACAATATGTTTAATAGCCAGTCCAGAACCGTGGAAAGTACAAGGACTGGCTCTAAAACCCCTTTGGAAAGGAGCATGAATCGATTATGCCTTACAAACAGCGTCTGAATTCCTGGATTATTGTTCGCCTGCTTCCCAATGTACAAAGAAGCGTTGTGGGTCGGTTTCGCAGTTGGTCGGATGCAGACGGTCAGATCCGCATTTTGCGGCAGTTACTGCCGGAGGCTCGCCTAATAGTCGTGTTCGATCCGGGCGATCGCTCGTAAATTAGTTTTGAGTTTGGAAGCGATCGCGCAACGGTACGGCCCATACCTGGAAAGGCGCGATCGCTCCTTTCCAGCAATCTTTGCGATAAAATGTGGAAAAGTATTTAGCTGTGACGCATTTTTAAGCTATGGATCTCGCTGGTACTCTTGCAGAAATTATTAGTTTGAGCGTTAATGACAGAATTCGCTTAGTACAAGCGATATGGGACAGCATAAGCGCCGATCCCGAACATCTTGAATTAACTGAATCTCAAAGGATAGAGCTATCTCGCCGCCTGCTAGACCACGAAACAAACCCCAGTGCCGTTATTTCTTGGCAAGAAGTAAAAGCTAGAACAATGGCGAGGTTGCAACAGTGAGCCTTTCTATTGTGCTCTATTGTGCTTTGAAATTCGATCGCGGTATGGTGCGTCGCTATGGGCTCAATGCTTTCTTGGCGAGAACTTTCGGGGCGACGCACCCTACGTTAACTTTGAAATTCGATCGCGGTAGGGTGCGTCGCTATGGGCTCAATGCTTTCTTGGCGAGAATTTTCGGGGCGACGCACCCTACGTTAACTAAAGAGTTTGGACGCGATCGAGTTATTCTAGATACCTAAGCATCTTACTCCCTTCGCAATAGAAGACTATCTACTTCTTGTTGATTCTTCCTGATTCTTGCTTCGTGTCCTTCGCGTCTTCGCGGTTCAATCATACTAATTATTAGGGCGCGAAAAAAGTAATTAAACAACAAAGCGATCGCGCAGTGAAAGCTAAAACAATGGCTAGGTTACAACAGTTAGCCTTTCTACACAGTCTCGCACCAAGCACGTTCTGCCGTCCAGTGTCTGTCGGAAGATTCATAAATCCTCAACCCATCCAACCCGGCATTTTGCATCATCTCCTCAACTTCACCCAACGTAAAAGCCGCTTGCAGCGAATCGCTGAATAACTGTTTCTGATGCGCGTTGCAATCTCCCGCATACAGCTTGACTAAATTATCCCTGATTTCCGCTTTTTCCGGCCGCAGTAAATCCCGCAAAAAAATTGCTCCCTGCGGTTTCAACACCCGCTTGACTTCCTGCAAAAACGGCAGCGGATCGGGCAAATGGTGGATAATGCTGTTGGAAATCACCATGTCAAAATAGTTGTCAGGGTAAGGCATTGCCTTAGCATCAATTAATTCGAGACTGATTTGCGATCGCACGCCGGCCTTTTCCACATTTTGGGCCCCGACTTTTAGCATATTTGCCGACAAATCGATGCAAGTCAATTTCCATGCTGGCCGGAGTTGAGAAAGGGCGATCGGAATTCTCGCCGTACCCGTCCCCGCATCCAAAACGTTTCCAAAAACCGGCCCCAACGCCGCAGCACTCTGAGCAAAAGCAGCATTAACCTCAGTAAAGTCCATCGAATCGTATTCGATCGCCTCTTCCAAGGAATCCATCACTTCCGGTTCCAAAACTCGCTGCATAAAATTTATGTCGTTATCTGGCATTTCCATATAGGGGTTCAGTTTCGCCTGCAAAAGCTCGACTAACTCCGGTTCCATATATTGGTAATTGTCCGGGATTTGCAGGCAAATAACTTTCTTGCCTTCGAGACTTTCGGGAAATTTGCTGCGAAGTCGATCGCCGTGCTTCTTCTCCATCACAAATATCAAATCAGCCCAACCGACCAGACCCTCAGTGACTCTAATTCTTGCACCTTTTTCCGTTCCAGCCGAGCGCACGCTGTAGCCGCTAACTTTCTCGCATATTCTCTCGGCAGTCAAACTTCTCCACTTATTCTGACTGCACACAAACAATATCTTGATTTTATCCATCAGACGCAAGTACAAAATTCTATGTTAATTGTGGCACGGGCGTCCCGCCTGTGCTTCCGAAGCGGTTAAAAAGCTCGATCGAATTTCCCCCCATCGCACCTTACATACCACAAATCATGTATTTTGTCAAATCAAGCAAAATCTCTGTTACAATTCTTAAACCACAAAATGCGGATTTTGCATAAACTATTGTACTTATTACATTTGCGAGTTCGTTAATTTTACGATTTTAAAGGCTTTCAGCGTTAAAAAGTCAAATTAGTCATAATGCCCCTGGATTGTGAAAATCGTACCACAAGCCTCAAAGCAAGTAAATAGGTAAAATAATTGAGAATGAAGTCAATAATTTTGGTCGTCTTTAGATTTTCTTAAGATTTCAGCGGTCAAAATAGATCGAACATTTAAAACTAAATCGACTTTTAGATTGTTTTTGCTTATAAAACAAGCTGGAGTTGCCCCGAAGACCGATCGACCCTCAAAAATAGATACAGATGCTCGATCGCGCAATGGCATCAAACCAAACTCGATCGAACTCTGCTAGAATTAGTAAAACGAAGTCGTTATGAGTTTGACTAAATAGCTATGACCGAACAAACCGTAGAAAACTTAGTGATTATCGGCTCAGGCCCAGCAGGCTACACAGCAGCCATCTACGCCGGGAGGGCAAACCTGAAACCCGTAGTGTTTGAAGGCTACCAAGCGGGAGGCGTCCCCGGCGGTCAACTGATGACCACCACAGAAGTAGAAAACTTCCCCGGTTTCCCCGAAGGCATCACCGGGCCGGAGCTCATGGATCGGATGAAAGCTCAATCAGTGCGCTGGGGTGCCGAATTATACACAGAAGATGTAATTTCGGTAGACTTGAGCCAGCGGCCGTTTACAGTGCGATCGGAAGACCGAGAAATCAAAACCCACACGATAGTAATCGCTACAGGCGCGACGGCGAAAAGGCTGGGGCTGCCTAGCGAACACGTATTTTGGAGTCACGGCATTTCTGCCTGTGCGATTTGCGACGGCGCTACCCCTATTTTTAAAGGAGTAGATTTAGCTGTCATCGGCGCGGGCGACACCGCAGCGGAAGAATCTATTTATTTGACAAAATACGGCTCTCACGTACATATGCTGGTGCGGCGCGGCCAAATGCGCGCCAGCAAAGCCATGCAAGACCGAGTGCTGAGCAATCCCAAAATAACCGTGCACTGGAACACCGAAGCAGTGGATGTCTTGGGCGAACCGGGCGCAAAAATGGACGGGGTGAGAATTAGAAATATCGAGACGGGTGCCGAAAGCGATTTGCTGGTGAAAGGATTGTTTTACGCGATCGGTCACACTCCCAACACTCAACTGTTCCAAGGTCAGCTAGACCTCGACGAAGTAGGCTATATCGCCACCAAACACGGTTCGGTAGAAACCAGCGTCGAGGGAGTTTACGCCGTCGGCGACGTGCAAGACCACGAGTTTCGCCAAGCCGTCACTGCGGCCGGCAGCGGCTGCATGGGGGCGATGCTGGCAGAACGTTGGCTGTCACTCAACGATTTAACGCAAGAATTCCATCAAACCGAGGAATCCGAGCAACCCGCAGCAGCGCCGGAAGCTCAAAAAGTTCGCAAAACCAGCGAGAACTTTGATATCACAGACACGCGCCACGAAGGAGGTTATGCTCTGCGGAAGTTGTTCCACGATAGCGATCGGCTGATTGTGGTCAAATATTCCGCTCCGACTTGCGGCCCTTGTCACAGCCTCAAGCCGATTTTGAGCAAAGTAGTAGATGAGTTCGAGGGCAAAATCCACTACGTGGAAATCGACATTGAAGAAGATCCAGACATTGCTGAAAATGCTGGCGTGATTGGTACGCCGACGATTCAGTATTTCAAAGACAAAGATTTGGTAGCTGAGCTCAAAGGAGTTAAGCCGAAAAGCCAGTACCGCGAGTTAATTGCCAGTAATTTGTAGAAAGGCAAATTAGCGAAGACTTTTTAACCGCAGATGTCAGCGGATGAACACAGATAAACGCAGATAAGATTACATCTGCGTGTATCTGCGTTTATCTGCGGTTAAAAAGTCTTCCTATGGTTTTCGGTAAATATTGATATGCTGATGAAAACAAATCTGACGCACCAACTATCAATTATGGCTCAAAGCCGCCTCCGACTGCCGCGATTTCTCAACAGTGCCTCACCGTCAAGCCTGTCAATGAAAATGATGTGGGCAGGTTTGACAATAACTGCCGTGTTTGTATTGGTAGCCACCTTGTCTCCAGCTATGCAAGCTTGGGGATGGCTGCAAAATCCTACCGAGGCTTTGATTAACCCCATCCACGAACCGCCGTCGGCGAATTATTGGTTCGGTACTAGCCGCAGCGGCTACGATGTGTTTTCCCGCACGCTGTTTGCTTCTCGGGCGGCTTGGCAAGTGGTAATTTTAGCCACTGCTTTGAGTTTGTTTATCGGTGTGCCGCTGGGTTTGGTTAGCGGTTATTTGGGCGGCAAGCTCGATCGAGTGCTGTTATTTTTAATGGATACAATTTATACTTTGCCGGGGCTGCTGCTTTCTCTGACGCTAGCGTTTGTAGTGGGAAAAGGAGTTTTGAATGCTGCGATCGCCCTGAGCATTTCCTACATCCCTCAATACTACCGCGTCGTCAGGAATCACACCGCCAGCGTCAAAACCGAATTATTTGTCGAAGCCGCGCGAGCAATGGGTGCTGACACTTGGACAGTGCTTTCGCGCTACCTGTTTCTGAATGTGATTCAGAGCGTACCGGTGCTGTTTGCGCTCAACGCTGCCGATGCAATTTTAACATTAGGAGGTTTAGGATTTCTCGGATTAGGACTTCCCGAAGCAACTCCCGAATGGGGACACGACTTGCGTTTAGCTTTAGATGCGCTACCTACCGGCATTTGGTGGACGGCTTTGTTTCCCGGTTTGGCGATGACTTTAATGGTGGTGGGACTGTCTTTGGTGGGGGAAGGATTAAACGAATTTGTTAACCCTCGGCTGCGGAATCAGCAGTAATTTGTCTCGCGGTTAAATTAAGTTCGCAGTCAGGACTTTAGTTTTTTATTCTTCTCTTTTCTTCCTTCGCGCACTTCGCGTCTTCGCGGTTCGTTAAAGGATAAATTAGGATGGAAAAAACCGAGATTATAATTGAGGAGGTGAAATGATGAAAAATATTCCCCGTATAGAATATCTAAAAGTCCAAAATTACCGTGCTTTGCACAATCTAGAACTCAAAAATCTCACCCCCTTAACTGTCTTCTTAGGCCCCAACGGTAGCGGAAAGTCAACTATTTTCGATGTTTTCGCTTTCCTATCCGAATGTTTCACCGAAAGCCTAAGAAAAGCCTGGGATAGACGGGGCAGATTTCGAGAATTACGTACCAGAGACACTGAAGGCTGCATTATCATTGAATTAAAATATCGAGAGACATCCGCATCGCCTTTAATTACCTATCATCTCGCTATAGATGAAGAAAATAATCGTCCCTTCATTGCTGAAGAATGGTTGCAGTGGCGACGCGGAAAATCTGGACAACCCTTTCGCTTTTTAAACTTCAAAAAAGGGGAAGGACAAGTCATTAGTGGCGAAAGTCCTGATGAAGAAGGTGAAAGGATAACCGAAAAACTAGAATCATCTGAATTTTTAGCAGTAAATACATTAGGACAATTTGCCAAACATCCCCGTGTTAGTGCTTTAAGACGTTTTATTACAGGCTGGTATTTATCATATTTAACCGCAGATCATACCCGCAGCCTTACCGAAGCAGGCGCACAGGAAAGATTGTCCCCTACTGGTGACAATTTACCCAATGTTATCCAATACCTCAAGGAACAACATCCCCAACGTTTAGGAGACATATTAAAAACCCTTTCCTATCGTATTCCACGCCTCGAAAAAGTCGAAGCATCTATCATGCAGGATGGCAGACTTTTGTTGGAGATTAAAGATGCTCCTTTTTCTCATCCTATTCTGGCAAAATTTGCCTCCGATGGTACGTTAAAGCTCTTAGCTTATTTGATAGTATTATTTGACCCAAATCCCCCGCAATTAGTGGGGATAGAAGAACCAGAAAATCATTTACACCCGCGATTATTACCTCAGCTTGCAGAAGAATGTCGTTCTGCTTCTGCGAATACTCAATTAATGGTGACAACGCATTCTCCCTTTTTTGTGGATAGTTTGAAGCCAGAGGAATTATGGGTATTATATCGAGATGAGAAAGGTTTTACTCAAGCAAAAAGAACCGCAGATATGCAGGGAGTCAAAGAATTTATGGAACACGGTGCATTACTGGGTTCGCTGTGGATGGAAGATTTCTTTGATGTGGGAAATCCGCTTAAAAATGCGGGTGCACCGCAATTATTTTAAACTTAAAATAAAGAGAAGGTGAGGATTTTGCATCTTGAGTTTTTAGTGGAAGAAGCATCCCTAGAATCAGCTTTGACCCAGCTTTTGCCGAAAATATTGCCACCGACTGTTAGCTCTAAGATTCATGCTTTTCGAGGAAAACGAGATTTACTTGCTAACTTGCCTAATCGTTTGAAAGGTTATCAAGCATGGCTTCCCCCGGATTGGAAAATTGTTATTTTAATAGATGAAGATCGAGAAGATTGTCTAAATTTAAAAAAGCAACTAGAAGATATAGCAAGATTAGCCAGATTAATAACTAAATCTTCCTGTCAAAGAGATAAATCATTTCAAGTCTTAAATCTAATTGTGGTAGAAGAATTAGAAGCATGGTTTTTTGGAGACGTTCAAGCAATTTGCCAAGCTTATCCTAAAGTCTCTGCCAATTTAGCTAATCAACAACCGTATCGCGACCCCGATGCTATTAAAGGGGGTACATGGGAGGCTTTGGAAAGAGTCCTGCAAAAAGCTGGATATCATCCGGGAGGACTAGAAAAATATAAAGCCTCTAGCGATATTTCTCAATATATGAATCCTGAATTAAATCGCTCTAAAAGCTTCCAAGTCTTTTATCAAGGTTTATTAGAAATCATCAATAGTAAGCAGGTATAATCCACTTTATAGACAATTTTCGCTCTCGTCATTGCTGAGCTAGGAGGGCGATCGATGATTTAGATATCAAAGCTAGATCCGCGCTTTCGGAGGACACGCTGTAAATAAATGTAACAAAAGTTTGAGCGATCGCACCAGCGTCCTACCGTTCAACATCTTTAAGCGCATCCTGCAGCTTATGCCTTCTCCAACAATAGCAAGCACATCGCTAAGTCGGTAAATTTTCCTTCCCTTGGGGAGTTATCATCTGCCGGCAGTTGCAGCAACGTCGGCTGTGGATTTTGTTCCGTCTGCTTGAAATTATCAAGACAATTTGGGAAGGCTACCTAAAATTGATGGAAGGGCTTTATTGAATCTTTACACTGTCACGATATATTTCAAGCAATTGTGAAGTTATACTTCCGCCAGATGGCAAATTGTGTTGTTTGTGAGAATGTGCGATCGCGCAAGCCAACAAATTTTAGAGAAGTCTGCTGCCGGGAGTTGCGCGGTCGGTTAACTCTCAGTAGAATTTATCCAGGTGGTTTTTGTCGCTGACGCGACAAACTCGTGTCGAACTGCTTAAATGAGAATGTGACGTTAAGAACTTAATGTGATTTAACGTCAAAATTAAACCCAATTTCTGAGATTTGAGCTAACTTAACAAAGAAAGCCCCTGTTGCACTACTAAACCCGCAACGCTTCATTTGGGGTCATCGTCGGTCTCTAATCCAGAGCGGCCGGCTTTACAACTAAAGCTACGAGCTTTATTCAATCGCAGATTGCGTATGATTCAATTCAGGGAAACAGGGTAAAGATGGGTGCATCTACACGGATTGTATTGGTCCTAATTCCGGCAAGTCAAAAATTGTCTGCTAACTGTCTGGCCAACTACGCCGCAGATGTTCACCCAGATACGCGCAGAAAACAGCGCCGTTCGATCGTGCCAAAGTTTTTGCGGGCCGTTCTCAGGATTTAGCAGAGCCGGACATGAGTTAGTATTGTCAAGCTAAGCTGACAAAGTTTTCCTAGTTCTTGACAAAAAACGGAAAACAACTTCCATTTTTTGTGAGAAAGGCTACAATCGGAAAGGTCTTTGCAAGATCCGATTCTCAACGTTTGGTACTTCGACCCTCTGCTGTTGCATTTGAGGCAGCAGACCCGCATCCAAGGTGGCGAAAGTTTTCCGTGCAACTGTGATGTCTGACAACCAGAGTGAAAACAGCAGGCGAATCAAAAGTTCGACACCTCGAACACAAAAGTTAGAGGGTTCCGTGCCGAAAAACTTGTACGGGTAAAAGATCGAAGTACCGAGTAAAAAAGCCAGTATTTTTCGAGGTGCGATCGCTCGCATCTCTGGGTTCGCTTCCCTGGGCAAGCTATCGCAGATGATGCGGTAACTCGCTGCGAAAGAAAAAGCCGCACGCTCAATTCGATGTCGCGACGTTCAAGTCTGCGATCCATTGAACGCGATCGCTAATTCAAACCAGAACTTGAACTTTGACTCGTCGTAAAAACTGGTGCAATTTCGGTAACAGATTCAGCGATCGGACCGAAAATCTCACTATTTTTTCCTGCGGGAATGTCAATACTGGCTAACTTGTCTAAACTACAAACAGACACTATTCCACTGTTATTTATTCTTCAATTCAGGAGCATGAGGAAGGCGGCATGATCCAGGCTAACACCGTACTCGAAACCAAAATTAAACCCGAAATGGAAACAATCGAGTTGCTTCGGAACGCCGAAAGCGTTCTACCTGAGAGCGAGTTGGAACTCTTTATCGACGAAGAAGACGATCGAGAAGATTTTCTAGACTCTCAATCTGAGGAGGACGACACTAAATCTGGCAAAGGCGTCAAAGCCCGCCGTCGGGCTCAGGCAAAGAAAAAGCATTATACCGAAGACTCTATTCGTCTTTACCTGCAAGAAATCGGTCGGATTCGGCTGCTGCG
Organism: Microcoleus sp. N3A4; assembly: GCF_036701805.1. Classification (NCBI taxonomy): domain Bacteria; kingdom Bacillati; phylum Cyanobacteriota; class Cyanophyceae; order Oscillatoriales; family Microcoleaceae; genus Microcoleus; species Microcoleus sp. N3A4. The sequence goes on along the minus strand of NZ_JAUBRJ010000008.1, from coordinate 23,277 downwards.
AGCCGACGAAGAGATTGAACTGGCCCGCAAGATTGCAGATTTGCTGGAATTAGAGCGAGTTCGAGAACAATTGCTCGAAGAGTTAGACCGCGAGCCCAAAGACAACGAATGGGCGAATGCTGTAGATATGGCACTACCTGCATTCCGTCACCGACTTCACGTCGGTCGGCGGGCTAAGGAGAAAATGGTGCAATCAAACCTGCGTTTGGTGGTGTCGATCGCCAAAAAATACATGAATCGCGGTTTGTCTTTCCAAGATTTGATTCAGGAAGGCTCTTTGGGTCTGATCCGGGCTGCTGAAAAATTCGATCACGAAAAAGGCTACAAGTTTTCTACCTACGCAACTTGGTGGATACGTCAAGCCATCACCCGGGCAATTGCCGACCAATCCCGGACTATCCGCCTGCCGGTTCACCTTTACGAAACCATCTCGCGGATCAAGAAAACCACCAAACTCCTGTCTCAGGAAATGGGTCGCAAGCCTACAGAAGAAGAAATTGCTACTCGCATGGAGATGACGATCGAGAAGTTGCGCTTCATCGCTAAATCCGCACAGTTGCCCATCTCTCTAGAAACTCCGATCGGCAAAGAGGAAGACTCGCGTCTGGGAGACTTTATTGAATCTGACGGGGAAACACCAGAAGATCAAGTCTCAAAAAACTTGCTCAGGGAAGACTTGGAAAGCGTTTTGGATACTCTCAGCCCCCGAGAACGGGATGTACTGCGGCTGCGCTACGGCTTAGATGACGGACGGATGAAGACCTTGGAGGAAATTGGTCAAATCTTTAACGTCACTCGCGAGCGGATTCGCCAAATCGAGGCTAAAGCCCTGCGGAAGTTACGCCATCCCAACCGCAACAGCATCTTAAAAGAATATATCCGCTAGAGTAATTTGCTAGCATCACCCAAAAGAGTGATTCGCACTCTTTTTGGGGGGGCAACCCCCCGCCCGGGTTTGAGCTATAGCTGTTAAACTTTGTGCTGCTAACTGCACGGAGCAATTGGCTATTTGTTGCCCAAACCGCGCTGCCAAAATTTAGGGAGTCCGTTACGGAACTCCCAAGCTTTGCAGTGTGACAAAAGTCTTAACTAGAAAATTACATCAAGCCCCAAAAGTGAAGCACGCCTTGACCGGAAACCAATTCGATGATGACAGCGGCAGAGAAACCAATCATCGCCAAACGACCGTTCCAATTTTCGGCTCCTTCGCTGAAGCCCCAGTTCCAAGCGTTGCGTTTTTGTTCTTGCATAGTGCGAACTCCTTTCGTTAACTTTTGTAAGGCTTATGTAAATAAATATAACATTGAATTGAAAAAAGTGCGAACTTGTGAAAGTGATATCGGTCACAAGGGTCGATCGACCTTAATGATTTTACCTAACGAGGAAAAATAGCCAACTCGGTATCGGGGTCAAACAAGTGAATTTTGTCATGGGCGATGGCCAACCAAAGCTCCTCGCCAACTCGGATCGATCGCTCAGGAGGAACCCGCACTTGCATCCGCACGGCCGGAGCATCCGTCAAACAGACCCGCAAATAAGTTTCGTGTCCCAAAGCCTCTACAATTTCCACTTGTACCGAAAGATTTTTCGTAGCCGGAGGGTGAATGCTCAGATGTTCCGGCCGAATGCCCAAAATTAGCCCTCGCCCGTCATATTGTTGTAGACTTCTTGCCCAAATATCGGGTAAAGTAAAGCGAAATTGCGGGTGAGAAATCAACAGCGGAGCACTAAATTCCACAGACAAAAAATTCATCGGCGGAGAACCGATAAACTCAGCAACAAACAAATTAGCCGGCTTGTTGTAAAGCTCTAGAGGTTGAGCTACTTGCTGAAGCTGACCTCTATTCATAATAGCAATCCGATCGCCCATAGTCATCGCCTCAGTTTGGTCGTGAGTCACATAAATAGTTGTAGTTCCCAACTGTCGCTGCAACTGCACAATTTGCGATCGAGTTTCCGCCCTCAATTTCGCATCAAGATTCGATAGCGGTTCGTCCATCAAAAAAACTTCAGGATTTCGAGCCATCGCCCTACCCAAAGCTACCCGCTGCTTTTGCCCTCCCGAAAGTTGTTTCGGCAAGCGATTTAAAAGAGATTCTATTTGCAATAATTCAGCTACCTCTCGCACTCGTTTTCCTACAGCCTTTTCCCGTTCCGACAAATAGCGCAAACCGGGAGGCAGCTTCCGAGTTGCTCCTCCTAAAAAGTCCTCAAACAAAGGATAGACTTGATGATTATTTAAAGAATTAGAAGCTAAATAATTAATAACCTCTTCTACCTTATTCCTAATTTTTTCTATCTTCTGGATGTTTCCTTCTTCTCCTTGTATCTTCCCCTTTATCCCTTCTACTTTCTTCCCTCTTCCTTCTTCCTTCTTCCTTCTTCCTTCTTCCTCCTTCCTTCTTCCTTCTTCCTTCTTCCTTCTTCCTTCTTCTTTCTCTCTTTCCGAGCGGCGCAATCCAAAGGCGAGATTATCGTAAACTGTTAAGTGAGGATAGAGAGCATAATTTTGAAATACCATAGCGATATCTCGGTCTTTAGGAGGCAAATCGTTAACCACCCGATCGCCAACCCAAATATTGCCGGCCGTCAAAACTTCCAAACCGGCGATCGAGCGCAGCAAAGTGCTTTTTCCGCAGCCCGAAGGCCCCACCAGCACCATGAATTCCCCATCTTCGACCGTCAGGTTAATGCGCCGCAAAACGCTGTTAGACGAAGGGCGATCGACCGCAGGCGAGACACTTTCTGCGACGCTGTTTGCTTCTTTTTCCTGTTCTCCTTGGCGGAGCGGAAAACTTTTGTAGATATTTTCTAATACAACTTGCGCCATCAAACAATTTTAGATTTTAGATTTTAGATTTTAGATTGGGCATGGGGCATTGGGCATTGGGCATTGGGCATTGGTAATTGAGATATTCAAGGAAGGAGGAAGTTCGGTAACGAGCAGTGTACAGGATTTAAATGATTTAACGGATGGATGTTGAAGTCAGATGTCAGATGGAAAAAGTCAGATTAATTCCCCAATGCCCAATGCCCAATGCCCCATGCCCAATGCCCAATGCCCAATGATTATTGACTGCTGATAACTTTGATGATTTTTTCACCCGGATTGAGGTCAAAAACTCGATCGCCCGCAGCATCTTTCCCCCAAAAAGCTATAGCATCAGTAGCCGATCGCAGCAGGCGGCCAGAATTAGTAAAAAGTTTGACATCCGTACCCGGAACAGCCTGCAGCAAGCCAACTAAAGCATCTTTAGGTTCTGCGAAGCGAAAAGCTTGAGTGCCAATTTCGCCGCGGTTAGTAAGTCTGACAGAACCCGCAGGCATTCGTTTTGCCCAACCCAACTCCGAAAATAGCACCAGACTGTCGTCCGGGTCGAGAGTGATGCAGCCCACCAACTCTTCCTGCTTCCGCAACCTGGTTACTTGAGATCCCTGGGCCGCGCGGCCCATTGGCGGCAGTTGTTCGTCATCGATATCAAACCGGAGGACTCGGCCTCCTGAAGTTGCGATCGCCACTTGCTCGCCGACTTTGCCCAGACTCGCGCAGCGCAGCCGATCGTCATCCTTGAGTTTAACAACAGTAACGCCGCGATTAGTCAAATCAACAAATTCCTGCATCGGCAAGCGCTTAATTTTCCCTTGCTGAGTCAGAGTTACTAAATCCGCTGCTTCCGAATTGTCCGGCAAAATAAAGTGTGCAACTGTGATTTCCGACAAAGCGCGACCGGCACTTTCTTTAGTAGCACTCGGGGACAACAAACTAACGATCGGCGTTCCCCGGTCTTTGGCGCTACTACTAGGAATATCGGCGACTTTCAGCGGATAAGCTTTCCCGTTAGGAGTTAAGACGACCAAAGTGCGATCGGTTTTCGTCAGCTTTGCCGTCACAATAAAATCTTCATTTTTTTCTAAAGCTGAAACCGATTTTTCGCGACTTTTGGAGCGCGGCTTTTCTCCAGCCGGCAAGCGCCGCACGTACTGCTTGTGCGAAAATTCAACAATAGTTTCCTCTGGCTCTAGAGCGGGCAATAAGTTAGGCTGAATCGTTGCCGGCGACAACTGCTTTACCGCAGAATTTTTCTTACCAGAAAATTGTGGTTCGGCGTTGGCTGCGCGTCCGGTTCCATTGGCGAATTTAGTGCGGCGGGGGTCAGCGTACTTGCGTTTGAGCGATCGAAATTCCTTCTTTAAAGCCTTCAAAAGTTCGCGCCTGTCGCTCAACAACCGCTGCAATTCTTGAATGTTAGCCATCAACTCATCAAACTCAGACTGCAAATTTTGCCTTTCCAAACCAGTCAGCCGGCGCATCGGCATCGCCAAAATCGCATCAGCTTGACTTTCGCTCAAATTGAGGCGAACTTGCAAAGTTTGCTTAGCAGTAGTGCCGTCAGGAGAATTTCTGAGAATGTCGATCGCTGTATCGAGATTTGTCAAAGCCAACATTAAGCCTTGGACAATATGACAGCGGCGTTCTGCAGCTTGCAACTCGTAATTGTAGCGGCGGGTAAGAGTCACTTCCCGGAAATCCAGAAATTCCTGCAACAATTGTCTGAGCGTCAACTGTCGCGGTTGACCGTTAACAATTGCCAGCAAAATCGCGCCAAAATTTGTTTGCAGGTCAGTTTGTTGGTAAAGGCGAGCCAGAACCGCTTCTGGGGTAAATTCCCGCTTGAGTTCAATCACAACTCGAATGCCTTCGCGATCGCTCTCGTCACGCAAATCAGAAATACCGTCGAGGCGGCCGGCATTGACCAACTCCGCCACCTTTTCAATCCAAGCCGCCTTATTGACCTGAAACGGAAACTCCGTCACCACGATCGCCGTTTTAGTGCGAACCTTGCGATTACCTGGCACCTCTTCCACCCCGGCCACACCCCTGACCGCAATGCTGCCTCGACCCTTAGTGTAGGCGTCAACAATGCCCTCTGTAGCGACGATTTCCCCTCCGGTCGGGAAATCCGGCCCCGGAATCAGTTCTATCAACTTCTCGTCAGATAGTTCCGGGTTTTCAATCAAAGCAATTAAACCGTCTACCACCTCCCCCAAATTGTGCGGCGGGATATTAGTTGCCATCCCCACAGCAATGCCAGTACAGCCGTTGAGTAACAGAAACGGCAACTGAGCAGGCAGCGCCGTCGGTTCCTGCTGCGAACTGTCAAAGTTAGCAGTAAAATCAACAGTTGCATCGCCGACTTGGGTTAGCATAGCTTCGTGGGCGATCGGTGCCAGCCTAGTTTCCGTGTAGCGCATAGCAGCCGCCGGGTCATTGTCCACCGAACCGAAATTGCCGTGACCCGCAAGCAAAGGATAGCGGCTCGAAAACTCCTGAACCATGCGTACCAGAGCGTCGTAAACCGATTGGTCGCCGTGGGGGTGATATTTTCCCAAAACATCTCCAACGACCCGGGCGCACTTGCGGTAAGGTCGGTCTGGCGTCAGACCGAGTTCGTGCATCGCGTATAAAATTCGACGGTGAACTGGTTTTAAACCGTCGCGGACATCAGGCAAAGCTCGCCCGACGATCACACTCATGGCATATTCGAGGTACGATTGCTGCATCTCGGCGTGCAGAGGCGTAGAAATTACTTGCCCGGAAAGTAGGTTGAGTTGTTTAGCCATGAGTCCTTGTGTCCGTTAATTCCTGAGTGAAGACAGCCTCTGTCAATAATGCCGAGGTTGCCTGTCTCGAGTGAAAAGCGTTTGCCGCAGGCGAACCGAAAGTTCGACCCAACCGCCCAGTTGGAGAATAAAAATAAATTTAACTTGTGAAACAAGAATCAGAGTGCCGAAGACTGGCAACAGTTGCCTCTTACTCTCCACTCTTACCCTAACCTCTATGTTGCCTTCATTTGCGCCTACCTGTCTATTTACCGCCCGCCGTGAGAAGGTTGATTCACAGTCCTACTTTTCCTTATAATCGCTCACAATGCCGATCTTTAAGAATTCAGCAGTCAAAAGCTCTCCTCGCGAGCGGGAGAGTCTGACCGCAGCTTGATGAACAAAAGCGTCGATCTTTTAAGCCGTCTCGATCGGTCCAAACTGAGAATTGGGCATCCCCAAAAATCCCCCGCTATATTCGCTACGCCGAATGCTGCTGCGGGAGTATGTGAATAAACATTGCTTTATTCTAAGAGCAGGAAACAAAATAATTGTCACACATCCCCGACTCTAAACGAGAGGCTCGATCGAAAGAGAGGATACTAGAAACCGCCTAGCTGGGAATCTTGAGACTCTCGCCAGTGTCAGGTCTAGTTCTAAAAAAACAACTAAACTGTCTGTGTGTAGTAGTCTAAATGATGGTACTGGATGCTTCTGGGCATCTGTACACCCTCTCACAGCTAGTAGCTCAAGGATATAAATACGGGTTTTGCAGGGTTCCCGGCTGATGGCGCTAAAAACTCTGCATTTTTGACGGGGAATGTAATCCCCGTGCCGTGTTCTTCTTTGGACTAAAGTCGCAAAGTTTCCATACTTCCCATATTTATTTATGAAAACCGTTCTGATTGTAGAGGACGATTTGGTTAATGCTCGGGTTTTTTCCAAAATTCTGACTAAGCGGGGGGGCTTAGCCGTGAAGCACACGGAAAATGTTGAAGAGGTGATGCAGATTGCTGCGAACGGCGAAGCTGATTTGATTTTAATGGATGTGTCTCTTTCGCGCAGCGTGTATCAGGGAAAAGCTGTTGACGGCATCAAGATTACTCAACTCCTTAAGGCTGACCCGCAAACGGCCTCGCTGCCGATTATTTTGGTGACAGCTCACGCGATGGCCGGTGATAGAGAAACTTTTCTGAATCAAAGCGGTGCCGACGGTTACATCTCTAAACCTGTGGTAGACCATCAAGAGTTTGTCGATCAGATCAAGGCTTTGCTCCCTGAGTAAGTTGGACTAAACGGTCAAAAACTTTACTAAACTTAGTCATACTTTAGTCGATCGGTCAACATTCTGGGCGGTATGATGACATCAGTGCCGAAAACAAAGGCTTAATTATCTGGGAGAGTAAACCGAGCGTGCAAGTCAAAACTGACCAGCCTGTTACAATGTCGAACGGGAGTCCGCGTTTAGTTAAATTGGTTGAAAATATTGGATGACTCATGGCTAAAAGCTTCAACTAAAATTAATTCAATTAGGGCGTTGCTCCATCCGAATTAACGCCTGCGGACAAGAAGGAGCCGACTCCCTTGGCTGAAGCAAGAAGCATACTCTTCAGGAGCAATCCTGATTGAATGGTAAGACTTAAATAAGTTTAGCCAAGTTTTGTGCTGCAGTGAACGATACATACAGACAGAAGAAGGAAGAAGGAAGAAGGAAGAGTAAAGAAGGAACAAAGAGTTTTTTGTTTGAACTAACAAACCATTAAAACTCTTGAATTATAAATTTTTCTGGAATTCTAACTTATGCCTTCTGACGAATACCTTCTTCCTTCTTCCTTTGGATGTGCCGATGGCACAATGCTATGAGTTCTGAGTTTTAAGTTTTGAGAAAAAGAATTTAAGATTTTTCAACTCATGTGCTTAGGGGCGTGCGATCGCGAAAAACCAAAAAATCTCCGCGCAGCTCACTATTATTGCTTGCTGCGCGGCAATCTCAAAACATGAGATTAGTCTTCGTCCTCGTCGAAATCGTAACCGAGATCGTCATCCTCGTCGGCCACTTCACCTAGGGAATCATCATCAGTCTCGGCGACAAAATCGTCCTCATCAACCTCAACTTCCTCAAAATCCTCATCAACCTCAATGTCAGACCCGCGCCCAATCTCAAAACCGCTCTCGATCGTATAAGCGCGGCGCGCCGATCTATCGTCGAGCACCACATCCTCCTGCAAATCGTGGATTTCGTCATCAAACACAGCACCGTCAAAAGCCGCATCCTGAACCCCAGCATCCTCATAAGCATTGAACCCAGTCCCCGCAGGAATCAGGCGGCCGATGATCACATTTTCCTTCAAACCGCGCAGCCAGTCGGACTTACCCTCGATCGCAGCCTCAGTCAGCACCCGGGTAGTCTCCTGGAACGAAGCAGCCGAAATAAAGCTATCAGTATTCAGCGAAGCCTTAGTAATCCCCAGCAGCACCGGAGTGTAGTCAGCCGGAGCCCCGCCAGTAATCGACATCGCCTCATTCACCTGTTCCACCTGCCGCAGTTCCACCAACTCGCCCGGGAGCATAGTAGTATCGCCGCCGTCCTCCATCCTCACCTTGTTAGTCATCTGGCGGACGATCACCTCGATGTGCTTGTCAGAAATATCCACACCCTGAGACTGGTAAACGGACTGTACCTCATTCACCAAAAAGGTCTGCACCTGTTGGAAACTCTCCAAAGCGGCCTCAAAAGTAGGCTGCCGCTCTTTGAGCACGTGGAAGAACACCTCCAGAATTTCGTGAGGATTAGCAGGCCCGTCCGTCAAAGCTTCGGCGACGCCGACGCGCTGGCCGTCGGAAACGATCGGGTTTTGACCGGGTAACAAAGGATACTCCTCAATCCGGCCGTCATCCTCAATCACCGCCAGCTCGACAACATCGTCATCCGTAACTACCCTCGCCGTCCCCGGCCGCTTGGCTAAAATACAAGCTTCCTTGGGCTTGCGCGCCTCCAGAAGTTCCTCGATTCTCGGCAAACCCTGAATGATATCCCCGGTTTTTGCCCGCTCGAACACCAGAATCACCAAATTGTCGCCCCGCTGTACCAAATCGCCGTCCTCTACGTGCAGCACCGCACCCCCGGAAACCCGGTAAGGGCGAGCCACCCTGAGCACAATTTTCGCCGGTTCGGAGCCGTTGGCAGGTACAACCTTGACCACTTGACCGGACTCTTCCAAAATAATTCCCGGAGCTACTTCGGTACCTGCAACCAGCAGTTGACCGTCCCTTACTGCTGGCGTACCCGCCACAGAAATGGAAATAGAATCGGCATCGCGCATCACCAGCAGGCGGCGCACCGGTTCGTTGTGCCCTTCCCGGATGCCCCGGACGATGCCCGCTTCTTTGCAGAGAATCTCGGTGCGGGCCACGACTGCGCCAGGGGCGATCGACTGGCCGTCTTCTACCAACAGCCGCGTGTGAGTGCTGCCCTGAGTCGGGTCTGCGGACACGTCGCGCCGAATTACTAGCGATTCCAAAATCACCAACTGCAAGCGGAAAATCCTCGAAGGCGACTCGTTCTCGCCGTCAACAGGCAGCGCCAGTTCTTGCGACGCCACAACCGGCTCCGGCGTTGCCCAAGCAGGCCCGGAACCGTCGGCTCCAAAAGCCAGAGCTTCGGGTTCATCCGGCAGCAGCTCGATATCTGCTGCCAGTTGCGGAGCCCCGGAACCGATTTCCAAAATAAGCTGAGTCCGCAGCAATTCCAATCCCTCCACCGACTTGACGCGCTCCCCGTCCTTGTAGGGCAGCCGCTGGACTGCTTTGAGGGAGATCGACTCGTTGAGCGCCGTCTGAGAAGGTACGGGCGGCTTGTCGGGCACTGGAAATTCCACGACCGGCCGCAGCAGCAAAGCGGGGCCTTCGGGAGTTTCGATATATTCTGCATAGCCCAATTTGTCGGCAACCAAGCCGGGGAAAATTTCCTGACCGGCGCTGACAATTTGACCTTCCCCAAAAGTCAGGGGCGGGCGATCGACTGCGTGGAGTTCCCCGGGCTTGATCACAATCTCCCGCAAGATGTCGTTTTTCTGAGTGACTTCCACCGCCCCGCTGGTTTGGCAGAAAATATCCTTAACTACTTCGGTACCGGCCTCGACGTACTGGCCGTCTTCCACCAGCAGCAGGGAAATATCTTTGTTGACCTCGTGGCACTCTTCGGGTATCCACAGCAGGGTGCCGCCTTTGACTACTTCGTAGCCGAGTTTGGCCTTGCCCCGCTTGTGGACTTCCACCCCCGCGTACTTGACAATGCCTCCGGTAGCGGTGCGGTAGCTGTCGTCGAGCAATTCCGCGACTACTTCGCCGTTGATGACTTTGCTTCCGGGAGCTGTTTTGAGCGAAAACCGCTGGTTAGAAGCCGTTTCGATCGTGTAGTGGTCGCGGCCGCCCGCGCTTTCGGCGCGCACGATGGCTTGGTCGAGCAGGACTTGGGCGGTGATAATTTCGATTTCTCTGGGGTCAGCGATGCGGACTACGCCGCCGTGTTCGGAGACGAGTTTAGTTTCGGCGATGACGCTGTTTGCGGGAATCCGAGAGCCGTTTTTGACCGCAGGTTCGGCACCGGGGGGCAAGTTGTAGACTTCTCCCGAGAGAATCCAAATCAGCCCGCCTTTGCTGGCGGTGCGGGTGGTGTTGCCTTGGCGGTCGGTTTTTTCTTCTGGCACCAAGTCAGCAAATTTGGCTTCTCCCGCCAAGTCGGAGGCTACGTCGGTAGTGACTTTTTCCGTAGTTTTGCGGGCGGCGCGACCGGCGATGGGCACTTCGGCCAAAACTTGACCGGGAATGGCGTGCTGTCCGTCTTTGACCATCAAAGTAGAACCCTGGGCGATCGCCAGCTCAATTTTCAGTTTTTGATTTTTGGCCCCGGATTTGCCTTCTTCAAAGCCCTCGCCTTCAAATACGAGCTTGCCGCTGTTTTCTGCTACCAGTGCTTCTTCGCCGTGTCTGGTGCGGAAAGAGCGGGTACGCAAGTTCTTAAACTTGACTGTGCCGCTTGTAGGCGCTCGTTCTTGTTTGGCGACTTCGCCGGTGAATACGCCGCCGGTGTGGAAAGTCCGCATCGTGAGCTGGGTTCCCGGTTCCCCGATCGACTGAGCCGCAATAATCCCGATCGCCTCTCCCATGTCCACCATTTGCAAGTGGGCGAGACTCCAGCCGTAGCAGTGCTGACAAACCGAGCGCGTTGATTCGCAAGTCAGGGGCGATCGCAAATACACCTCTGCCACCCCTGCTTTACCGATTTCCCCCGCCAACTCTTCAGTAATCGGCTGATTTCGGACGGCTTTTTCGCTGCCGTAAGCCACGATTTCCCCGGTTTTGGGATGCACCGCATCTCGGGCAAAAACGCGCCCCAGCAGCCTGTCCTTCAGGGGTATGAGCACTGTTGCTCCGTCCGTCATCGGCCGCACTCGAATTCCCCGCTGGGTGCCGCAGTCTACTTCGCGCACGATTACGTCTTGGGATACGTCCACCAGTCGGCGAGTGAGATAGCCGGAGTCTGCCGTCCGCAGGGCTGTATCTACCAAGCCTTTGCGCGCTCCGTAGGAGGAAATAATGTATTCGGTGACTGTCAGTCCTTCGCGGAAGTTGGTTTTAATGGGCAAGTCGATGATTTCTCCTTGGGGGTCAGCCATCAATCCGCGCATTCCCACCAACTGCCGCACTTGAGAAATGTTCCCGCGCGCGCCGGAGAAGGCCATCATGTAGACCGAGTTGAGCGGGTCTGTGGCTCGGAAGTTTTTGACTACTTCGTCTTTGAGGTCTTCTGAGGTGCTGTTCCAGGTGTCGATTACTTTTTGGAAGCGTTCGACTTCGGTGATTTCGCCTCTGGTGTATTTTTGTTCGGTAATGCGGATTTCTTCTTCCGCTGCATCTAGGAGCGATCGTTTTGACGGCGGCACTTGCAGGTCGTCTACGCTGATGCTGACTCCGGCTTTTGTGGCGTAGCGGAAACCCAAGTCTTTGAGTTTGTCGGCCATTTGCGCTGTACGGGCCGTTCCGTAGTGCATGAAAGACCAAGAGATTAATTTTTTGAGCTGACCTTTGTCAACAACTCGATTGCGAAAAACAATTTCCTTATTTTCTGTCATTTCTCTGCTGTCCTTTATTAGTTCACCGATCGCTGTTGACAGTTGACTGTTGACGGTTGACGGTTGACTGTTCGCTGTTCGCTGTTCGCTGTTCGCTGTTGGCCCGAAAGCTCACCACTGACAACTGTCAACTGTCAACCGTCAACAACACCGCTAATTGTTAATTACCGATTCGATCGTTTGGTGATAGATAATCCTGCCCGGAGTAGTGCGAATGAACTGATTGATCAACTTGCCCTCTCCGTCTTCCCGAACCCGGCGGAACTTGTATTCTTTCGTCACTATACCGTCGGTCGAGCGTTCCACCTTCAGCGGTTCTCCCTCGGGTTCTATGTTTTCTATGGCGCCTTGAAACCTCACCCACACGTATGAGTGCAAGTCAACGACTCCTTGTTCGTAAGCGACAACCGCATCGGTAAGGTTGGAGAAATAGTGACCGGCTCCTTTTTGAGCGTCAGGATTTTCGGCTGTCAAGTAATAGCAACCGAGCACCATATCTTGAGAAGGAGTGACGATCGGTCTTCCGGTTGCCGGCGACATAATGTTGTTAGAAGCCAGCATCAGCAAGCGCGCTTCCGCCTGAGATTCCAAAGACAAAGGCACGTGCACGGCCATTTGGTCTCCGTCAAAGTCAGCGTTAAAAGCCGGACAGACTAGCGGGTGAAGCTGAATCGCCCTCCCATCCACCAAAATCGGTTCAAAGGCTTGAATCCCCAAACGGTGCAGTGTCGGCGCCCGGTTCAGCATTACCGGGTGTCCTTCAATCACCTCCTGAAGCACGTCCCAAACGCTGGGATCGTTGCGCTGGATCAGTTTTTTCGCAGCTTTGATGTTGTTGACTAATCCTTGGCGGATCAAACGGTGGATGACGAAAGGCTGGAAAAGTTCGATCGCCATTTCCCTCGGCAAACCGCACTGGTGAATTTTCAGTTTCGGCCCCACCACAATCACCGAACGCCCGGAGTAGTCAACCCGTTTCCCCAGCAAGTTTTGCCGGAAGCGGCCTTGTTTCCCTTCAATGATGTCCGACAGGGACTTCAGCGGGCGGTTGTTTGCCCCCACCACTGTCCGGCCCCGGCGCCCGTTGTCAATCAGCGCATCCACAGCTTCTTGCAGCATCCGCTTTTCGTTGCGGATGATAATCTCCGGTGCCAGAATTTCTTGCAGTCTCGCCAAACGGTTGTTGCGGTTGATGACTCTCCGGTAGAGGTCGTTGAGGTCGCTCGTTGCAAAACGCCCGCCGTCTAGCTGCACCATCGGCCGCAAGTCCGGGGGAATCACCGGAATCACATTGAGCACCATCCAATCGGGTTGAGAACCCGTAGCGATGAAGTTGTCAATTACCCGCAAGCGTTTAATTAACTTTGCCCGTTTTTGACCTTTAGCATTGGCAATATCTTCCCGCAACTTTTCCGCTTCACTTTCTAGCGGAATATTTTGCAGCAAAACTTGCAAAGCTTCAGCACCTATGCCTACTTCTACGCCCGTCAGCGTGGAATCTTCGCTGTAAAGTTCGTCTTCTATTTCCAGCCAAGCATCTTCCGTGAGCAATTGCTTGTATTGCAGCTTTTCTGCATTACCTGCATTTAGGACAACGTAGGCATTGAAATAAACGATTTGTTCGACATCTCGGAGCGGCATATCTAACAGAATTGCCATGTAACTCGGGATGCCTTTGAGATACCAAACGTGAGCTACTGGAGCTGCTAATTTGATAAATCCCATCCGGTGACGGCGGACGCGAGATTCAGTGACTTCAACACCGCATCTCTCGCAAACAATGCCTCTATGGCGAACTCGTTTGTACTTGCCACAATGACATTCCCAATCTTTTGCCGGCCCAAAAATGCGCTCGCAAAACAAGCCATCCATTTCAGGCTTTAATGTCCTATAATTAATTGTTTCGGGTTTTGTCACTTCTCCAGTTATCTGACCGTTGGGTAAAGTCCTCTCTCCCCACTGTCGAATTCTTTCTGGTGAAGCTAACCCTATCTTGACGTAATCAAATCGTTGTTCTATCTTAGCCATTTTGACTCCAATTGATGATTTACAGTCGATTACTTGTGGTAATTTATTTTTTTTGTTGGATTGTTTTGCGGCTTAAATCAATTTAATTCTCCTCTATATGTGACATTCCTTTTGATGTCAGAAATGACATTTCTGGACACTCCCAATTCCTGAGCAATTTTAGCAATGGATTCTCCTGCTTGAATTCTTTCTCTGATTTCAAGAGCTTGAGCAAAAGTAAATTTGCGCTCGACATGTCCACCCATCCGAGGAAGTGGAACCTCTTGACCTACTTCCTTCCAAGTGACGTGATATTTAATATCGTGTATGGTTTTGCGGCCGACACTGTATTCCTGTGCTACATCCTTCACCCTCTCTCCTGCTGCTAGCTTTTGTCGAATTTCTCGCACCTTTTCCCAATCTAATTTGGCATTGGAAAGAGGATGACTTTTTCCTTGAGTGCGTCCTTTCTTAGAAGCATCTAACAAATTTTGAGTGCGAGTACCAGCCCAAAGGTGTTCTGGATTGATGCAACTGGGATTGTCGCAGGTATGACAAGCATCCATCGAAGTCGGAAGTTCATATCCTAATTTCTCGGCTAAAACAGCACGGGTAACTGATTTTAATTTCCCATTTTTCCAGTATCTGCCATAACCTTGACCGTCCTTTCCACCTAGGAAAATAATACAGCCGCTGTCTTGAATTTCTCCTAAAAACTTGGGTGAAACTGTAGTGAAGTTATCCGGAATATTTGTCTGAAGTATCTTAGTAATAGTTTCATGTTGTACTCCATACTCTTTTACTAGGTGGTTCTTGATGGTTCCAGATAAATATTTAGTCTGAATTTCCCGCAGTTGTGCGATCGACAATATGCCAATACCCGGAATACTTTTGCGTCTGGGAGTTTTGCGATCGCGCTCCATCATCTGCCCGGTATTTTCAGCGGCAGTTCCAGCTACGAGATGTGCTGGGTTGATGCAGCTTCGATTGTCGCAGGTGTGGCAACCAAAATAACCGGAACCGAGGAACCCTGCTATTTTCGATTCGAGGACTAAACGGTGGACTAATACTGTTTTGCCATCGATCCACTTGCGCGCGTAACCGTTGCCAAACTTGCTCCCTTGCCAATTAATACAGCCCGTCGCCCGGTCAACTTCTCCTTGAATTCCTGGGACAACTGTTACAATATTCATGTTCAGCGTCTCTCCTGTTTAGAGCGTTGATTGGCCTCAGCAGTGGTACGAACACTGCCGAGGCATTTTAATTGGCACTTCTCGATTTTAGATGTGAGATGTGAGATGTAAGATTGAATGCTGTCAAACAATTCTTCAATCTAAAATCTAAAATCTAAAATCTAAAATCCCTAATCCTCCTCAAGTTCGTCACGAGAAAGCGATTCGTAAGTAGGCCGGGAGGGCGATCGCTTGCCCCCGGCATCGGCCATCAAATCCACCTCAACGTGTTCGCTGCCCTCGTCGGAGGTATTCACCTTGTGCACGGCAATATCCAAGCACAGGGATTGCAACTCCCGCATCAACACCTTGAAAGATTCCGGCGTACCGGGGCGCGGAATAGCTTTGCCTTTAACGATCGCATTGAGCGCTTCATTCCGCCCCTGCATATCATCCGACTTGACAGTCAGCAACTCCTGCAAAGTATAAGCTGCGCCGAAGGCTTCCAAAGCCCAGACTTCCATTTCCCCGAACCGCTGACCCCCCTGCTGCGCTTTGCCGCCCAAAGGCTGCTGCGTTACCAGCGAGTAAGGGCCTGTGCTGCGGGCGTGGATCTTATCGTCTACCAAGTGCACCAGCTTCAGCATATAGGCGATGCCGACTGTGATGGGGCGATCGAACGCCTCCCCAGTTCTGCCGTCGTAGACAATCGTCTTGCCGGGGTGCTTTTCGTTAAACACCCACGGCTTGCCGGTTTTTTCGCGCGCCTCCTGCAGCTTGCCGTGAACCGTTTCGCGAGACTTTTCGGCCCCGTGCATTTCGTCGAAGGGAACCATTTTGAACCGCATCGACAGATTTTCGCCGGCCCATCCGAGCAAACACTCGAAGATTTGACCGACGTTCATCCGCGACGGCACGCCCAAGGGATTGAGCACGATGTCAACCGGAGTCCCGTCGGGCAAGTAGGGCATATCCTCCATCGGCAGAATCCGGGACACGATGCCTTTATTCCCGTGGCGGCCGGCCATTTTGTCGCCGACTTGAATCTTCCGCTTTTGAGCGACGTAGACGCGGACGACCATGTTGGCGCCGGGGGGCAGTTCGTCGCCCTGTTCCCGGGTAAAAACCCGCACGTCCACCACGCGGCCTTTTTCGCCGTTAGGCACTCGCAGGGAATTGTCGCGCACGTCGCGGGCTTTTTCGCCGAAGATTGCCCGAAGCAGTTTTTCTTCTGGCGGTTGGTCGGATTCGCCTTTGGGGGTGACTTTGCCCACCAAAATGTCGCTGGCTTCCACCCAAGCACCTTTGCGGATAATGCCCTGTTCGTCTAACTGGCGCAGCGCATCTTCGCCGACGTTAGGAATTTCGCGGGTGATTTCTTCCGGGCCGAGTTTAGTTTGGCGGGCTTCGATTTCGTACTTCTCAATGTGGATCGAAGTGTAGACATCTTCGTACACCAAACGCTCGCTAATTAGCATCGCGTCTTCGTAGTTGTAGCCTTCCCAAGGCATATAAGCGACGAGGATGTTGTGGCCCAGAGCGAGTTCTGCCCCTTCGGTGGAGGAACCGTCGGCTAGCACTTGACCTGCTACGACGCGATCGCCCTCATAAATCAGCGGACGTTGATTTAAGCAAGTATCCTGGTTAGAGCGCTGATATTTTTGCAGTTCGTGTTCGATGCAGCCAGCATATTTTTGCTTCCAAACCGAGGGCTGTTTGATTTTGAGCTCGTCGTATTCCCGAATCAGGAAATGTTCTTCGCTCGAATTCGATTCGGCATCCTCAGCCAGGGGTCTGACAATAATCCGGGTGGCATCGATGTAAATCACCTCGCCGTTAATCCGGGAAACCACAACCATCCCCGAATCTCGCGCTGCCTGAGCTTCCAAGCCCGTACCGACTAGGGGCCGTTCCGGTTTCAGCAGCGGCACAGCTTGCCGCTGCATATTCGAGCCCATCAGAGCTCGGTTGGCATCGTCGTGTTCCAAAAACGGAATCAGAGAGGTGGCGACGGAGACGATTTGCACCGGCGAAATCGCCATGTAGTCCACCTGCATGGGTGTGGTGGTTGTAAATTCTTGGCGGTAGCGGACGGCTACGGTTTCGCCTAAGAGGTTGTTGTTGGAGTCGAGGCTGATGTCTCCGGGGGCGACGCGCAAATCATCTTCTTCATCGGCTGTCATGTAGACGGGGGCTTTGTCGCGCAGCACCTGTCCTTTTTCTACTGGATAAAAAGGAGTTTCGATGAACCCGTATGGGTTGACGCGGGCGTGGGTTGCCAAGGAACCGATCAGGCCGGCGTTGGGGCCTTCTGGTGTTTCGATCGGGCAAATCCGGCCGTAGTGAGACGGATGAATGTCCCGCACTGCAAACCCGGCGCGTTCCCGAGTCAGACCTCCAGGGCCCAATGCCGAAAGCCGGCGTTTGTGCGTCAGTTCTGCCAGAGGATTGGTTTGATCCATGAACTGCGATAGCTGGGAGGAACCGAAGAATTCCTTGATTGCTGCTACCAGCGGTTTCGGGTTGACCAGAGAAGCCGGGCTCAAGGAGTCGGCATCCGAGACTGTCATCCGTTCGCGGATGATCCGTTCTAAGCGGTTGAGACCGACTCGGACTTGGTTTTGCAGCAGTTCTCCGACACTGCGGACGCGGCGGTTGCCTAAGTGGTCGATGTCGTCTGTCGAACCGATGTCGAATTCGAGGTTGATCAGATAGTCGATCGCCGTCAAGATATCTTGCGATGTCAGCACCCGCACGGTATCGGGCACGGAGAGCCGTAGTTTTTTGTTGAGTTTGTAGCGGCCGACCCTCCCCAAATCGTAGCGTTTGGGGTCAAAAAAGCGGGAGTTGAGGAGCTGTTCTCCCCCCGCGACGGTGGGGGGTTCGCCCGGGCGGAGTTTGCGGTAGAGCTCCATCAGAGCTTCTTCTTCGCCGAACTGTCCTTCTTTCTCGATCGTTTTTTGGAAGTATTCCGGGTGGCGCAGCGAATCGTAGATTTCGCCGTCGGTGAGTCCGAGGGCTTTGAGCAGCACCTGGGCTGAGAGTTTGCGGGTTTTGTCGATTCTGACCCAGACTAAATCGTTTTTGTCTGTCTCAAATTTCAGCCACGCGCCGCGGTTGGGGATGAGCGAGGCGTTATACGAGCGGCGACCGTTTTTGTCGGTTTCCGATTTGTAGTACACTCCGGGCGATCGCACGATTTGGTTGACAATCACCCGTTCGGCGCCGTTGATGATGAAAGTGCCGCGCTCGGTCATCAAGGGCAAATCGCCGATGAAGACTTCTTGCTCTTTGATTTCCCCTGTTTCTTTGTTAATCAGGCGGGTGGGTACGTACATTTGCACCGAGTAGGTGCTGTCCCGGCGCTTGGCTTCGTCCACGTCGTATTTCGGGCGCTTGAGTTTGAAGTCTTTGCCCATAAAGTGGAGTTCCAGCTTGCCCGTGTAGTCTGTAATCGGGGAGAAGCTGTCGAGTTCTTCAATCAGTCCTGCTTCTAGGAACCAGCGAAAACTTGCCCGCTGGATTTCGATTAGGTCAGGCAAGGTGAAGGCGAATTCTGTGTAATCTTTAGTGGTCATGGGTGTCCTTTTTCCGCAGTGGCTCTAGCTTTTTACATGGCGCCAAGGCTGGGCGTTTTTACCTTGTTGCGTTTTTTTGATGGATTGTGTGAGAGAATTTATATGATGTTTTCGATCGCCTGCCAACTGCTGCAACGGTTATTTGTGCGGGTTGCTCGCAGTAGTTTTGTGCGGATTTTGGCTTCGCTTGAGATGCTTTTAGTTCTGATCTCTTGGTGTTTCCGGGTAAGTTCCCTACACTTTTGACTCCTAAAATTGACTTGACAGCTCTTGCCAAATTGCTGAGGTTCCAAGTTTCTTCTGATGTATAAGTTTGAGGTATTGCGTGAAGTTTTTCCCGGCTCCGAAGCTTAGCGTGCTGGGGTTATGCTGGCCGGGACTGGGCGACTGCTATGGCGCCGATAGCTAGCCAACGCCCGAGCATCGGTTGGTTCTTTTTATTATAGGACGCAAATCCGATCGCAGCAGGCAAGGCCAAAAGAATCTGAAATAAAGGATGAATCCGGTTTTTCATGCAGGATACAAATGGGATTGTCCCTATCGCTCGGCCCTAAATCGACCTTTTTTCCTCGTTTCTTTGTTCTTCTATAGCTAAACTGAAAAACCGAATAGCTGACAGGCATTTTCGGTTGTCTGCTGGGACAAAGTTAAGAGAGAAACTCCTCTCAATTTAGCAACTTGCTCGGCTACGTAGTAGACGTAAGCTGGCTCGTTGCGTTTTCCCCGTTGGGGTACGGGGGCGAGAAAAGGGCAATCTGTCTCGATTAGGATGCGATCGCTATTTACCATACAAGCTGATTCTTGTATTTGCAAGGCTTTTTTAAAGGTGACTGTTCCGCTAAAACTGATGTAGAAACCTAGGTCTAAAAACCACTGGGTTTCTTCGGCGGTACCTCCCCAGCAGTGCATGACCCCGCGCACTGGCCCGCGTGTTTGCCAAAAGTTCCTCAGCATTTCGGCCATTGGGGCGGCGGCGTCGCGACAGTGGATAATGACTGGTTTGTCAAGTTCCTGGGCGATTGCAAGCTGTGCCTCAAACACTTTAAACTGGTGTTCTCGATCGTCAGCTTTATAAAAGTCCAGTCCGGTTTCGCCGATCGCCACTACCCTCGAATCCGAACTCGCTAATTCCTTAATCTGGCTCGCCGTCTCGTCTTTCCACTTGTCGGCATCTAGGGGGTGGAGCCCAACCGCAAACGAGACTTCTGCAAACTGATTGGCGATTGCTTGAATTCCGGCAAACTCTTCTGGCTCTACGCAAGAATGAACCAGCCGAACTACACCAGCTTCGCGCCAGCGTTCTCTAATTGCCTCTAACTCATCTTTGTAAGTATCAAAGTTGATATGAACGTGAGTGTCGATGAGCTGCATCAGCGAGAAAAGTGTAGGAGAAAGGAGAGATTGTCAGAGCGGGAGATTTAGATAGGGGTAGATTGGGGCAGGAAAGGGGAAATTGGCAGGGGCGGAGCATTTTTTTTGCCTTCTGCCTTCTGCCTTCTGCCTTCTGCTGTCTACCTTCTGCTTTCGGATGCCTTCTGCCTTAAGATGCTACCGATACTTCGTGCGGCTTGAGTGTTCTCGCCAACCGGGACTTTTTGCGAGCGCCGTTGTTTCTGTGGAGTACACCTTTTTTGACAGCTTTATCGATTTTGCTGTAGGCCTCAGACATTCGCTGTTGGACTTCTTGCATTAATTCAGGGCTCGGAGCTGCGGCGTACTTGTCAACGGCCGCGAAATATTTCTTGATCAGGGTTTTGACCGCTGACTTGTAAGATTTGTTGTACAAGCGGTTGCGCTCGGCGATTTTGACTCGTTTGACGGCGGACTTAATATTTGCCATAGTTCAGTTGCTGGAAGTAGGTATTCATTGATACACCCTAGTCTAAAGACAAGGGGATTTTGAAGGACAACCTTTTCGGGAGCGATCCACAAAAAGCTGAGTCAGAGAGCCACTACTCGCTCGCTCAATCTGAGCTGAGTCTGCGGCTACTTTTTGGCGACGATCGCGCAATAATTTTTTATTGACTCATTTAACGGCCTATTTTTAGCCCCCGATGATACCCAAAGGTATGACACGGGTAGTTACGGAGGCGTGTTTCGGGTTTCCACCGTCACCACTTAAAGTCACGGTTTCTTGCGCGCAATTTTTAAGTATACAATAATTTGGCGTTTTTTATAAAAAAAATATCAGGTGTTTGAAAAACTAATATAGCATCTATTCTGCTTAAAATCCCATTCCCTGAAAAATCCAAGTTAAGCTATAACAAAGAATACGGGTTATTTGGGCTTCGGCAAGAAGCACTTAGGGAAGGTAGAAGGCACTTAGGTAGAAGGTAGAAGGCAGCCGGAGCTGAAGGTAGAAGGTAGAAGGCAGAATGAAAATTCTCCCGCACACTCTCCCCCTCGGATACTCTCCCGCTAGAACACTCTCCCCCTATGCTTTCGAGCCCTATCCCTCCGCACCCGGTTCTCTGGCGGGCAATTTCTAAGGAAGGTTGTGACTTGTCACCAGTGTTGCAAAATTCTCGACAGAGATTTAAACGCTGCACTGAAGCCTTGGAAAATGTTTCGAGTCTCGCGGTTTAAGTTTGTGGACTGGTGGTCGCCGACTTCTCCAGAATATCCCCACAAAAATTCCCAATTGTCAAGAAAATGTTAGTGAATTATTGACGGCATTCCTAATCTCCATGCTGCGAATCATTACTCAGTGGGTTGAGGCACAAGCTGAACTGCGACGGATCTGCGATCGCACCCATGACGAACTTGTCGTTCACAAAGAAGCCACCGTGCGGGAGGTGCTGCAAGCTGTAAGGCGCAGAGGCGATCGGGCTGTGCTGCACTACACTGCTGAATTTGACCGCATGACCCTAAATGTGGAAGATTTACGGGTGAGCGGCGCCGAATTGGATGCTGCTTACCAGCAGGTGTCGAAAGAATTATTAAATGCAATCCGGCTGGCTTGCAAACAGGTAGAAGCGTTTCACCGACAGCGCGTCCCGAAGTCTTGGGTGCAGTTTGGCGATGACGAGATTGTTTTGGGCAAACGCTACACGCCGGTCGATCGAGCGGGAATTTACATCCCTGGCGGTCAAGCGTCCTATCCGAGCTCGGTGATCATGAATGCGGTGCCAGCGAAGGTCGCCAAGGTTCCGAGACTGGTGATGTGTACTCCCCCCGGACAAGAGAAGAAAATGAACCCTGCCGTGCTCGTAGCGGCTCAGGAAGCGGGAGTTGATGAGATATATCGGGTGGGCGGGGCTCAGGCGATCGCAGCTTTGGCCTACGGTACGGAAAGTATTCCGAAAGTGGATTTAATTACTGGGCCGGGGAATATTTACGTCACCCTTGCTAAAAAACTGGTTTACGGGACTGTGGGGATCGATTCTCTGGCGGGCCCCTCGGAAGTGCTGATTATTGCCGACGGTTCGGCAAATCCCGTACACGTAGCTGCGGATATGTTGGCTCAAGCTGAGCACGATTCGATGGCGTCGGCAATTTTGCTGACGGCGGATTCGGTGCTGGCTAGAAAGGTGGTGGCTGAGGTGGAAAGACAACTGGTAAATCACCCGCGCCGAACTTTAACAGAAAAGGCGATCGCGAATTACGGTTTAGTTGTAGTGGTTGATTCTCTGAAGGCGGCAGCGGAACTGTCTAATGAGTTTGCTCCCGAACACTTGGAATTGCAAGTGGCAGATCCCTGGGCTTTGCTCGACCAAATTCGGCACGCAGGGGCGATTTTCTTGGGCTTATCGACGCCGGAAGCTGTGGGAGATTATTTGGCGGGCCCGAATCACACTTTGCCGACTTCTGGGGCGCCGCGCTATGCTTCGCCGCTGGGGGTGGAAACTTTTATGAAGCATTCGAGTTTGATTCAATATTCGCCGGCTGCACTGAAGAAGGTGGGTAAGGCGATTAATGTGTTAGCCGAAGCTGAGGGTTTGCCTTCTCACGCTGATTCGGTGCGGCTGCGGACTGAAAATGAGGGTGAGGGTGAGTTTTAGATGGTAGATTTGAGATTGGCGATCGAGATTTAAATAGATGAGCGGGAAAATACACAAGCAGTCAAAAGCGAGTGAAACGCAGTGAAACGAAGCAATTCGGTGGCGATTACGGTAGCTTTACATTCTGTCAGAAGTGGCAAAGTTTATTTGCACCTACCTACTTACGCACTGCGGGCTTAAGAAACCCGGTTTCTTCAAGTATCTTGCTTAAATGACGCAATTATGTTAAGAAACCGGGTTTCGGCGTAGGTAACGATCGTGTTGGTGGGAAGCGCGAAATTGTCGAAAGTAGGCGACAATCAACAAGAAATTTAAATTCTAATATCTGAGATTTAAAGGTGCATGGTATTAGACCTCTCCAAGAATTGCGAAATCTTTTGTCAGAGCGGATGAGAGCAGTTTTTCATTACTTTTTAATGGCCAGCTCAAAGAACGGAATTATAAGGGTTTTCAGCATTTATTGTTGAAAACTTGCTCAATTATAGGAGGTTGAATACTAATTTTATCCAGTTGATTTACTCACCATATTAACTCGAAAGAACTAAAGCTCCTATGCGGAGTCTTACTAATCCACACACAATTAAAATAACTTTGTTATAACTCTCTGGTCTCAGTCTAAATCTTTCTTTTGCGATGCGGAATATTTTCACTAATCTAATCATATGTTCCACATAAATACGTTGCTGTGCAGATTTTTTATTCTGCTCTTTTTGCTGCTCCGTTAATTCACCATTTTTCGGTTTTTTCTGAGGAGTAGACATTTTTTCTGCTCCTATATAAGCTT